>JBDKUE010000258.1:0-4525 GCA_039679855.1 Syntrophomonas sp. | reverse complement strand
ACCTGCAGGCTGTCCTCCATCATGCTCTGAAAGAGCTGCAGTTTGCTCTCAAAGTATTCGTAAATGGTCCCCTTGCCAATTCCGGCGGCCTGAGCGATTTCTTCCATGCGGGTATTGTGATAACCCTTTTGGGAAAATACTTTAATGGCCGCTTCGATGATCAGCTCCCGTTTGCCTTTGATTCTTTTACTTGCCACAGCCATACCTCCCCGTCTATTCTAAATCCGGCTTTAAGGATCTGTCTAGGCTTCTGCTTCCGGTACAGTATCTATGGCCTTACCAGCCGTTTCTTTTCTTTCTTTTCTGGCCTTCCGCCAGTTTCTGAACTTGCCTAACCGGTCGTCCAACAGGCTGTACATGACCGGAACCAGAAGCAGGGTTACAAAGGTGGAAACGGTCAAGCCCCCGATAATGGTAATGGCCAGAGGCGCCTCCGACTCACCGCCTTCGCCCAGGCCCAGGGCCAGAGGAAACATGGCCAGGATGGTGGCAAAGGCGGTCATCAAGATAGGCCGCAGCCTGACCCGCCCGGCTTCCATTATGGCCAGATCGCGCTCCATGCCCCGCTCTCGCAATTGCTGCAGATAGTCCACATACACTATGGCATTGGCCACAACTATGCCGACCAGCATTATGACCCCGATGAAAGATGATACATTCAAGGTCTTACCGGTAATGAGCAGGGCCAGAATAACCCCGACAAAGGCGGTCGGAACTGAAAACATTATAATGAAGGGATTGAAGAACGACTCATAGAGCACCGCCATTACACCGTACACCAGGACTATAGCCAGCAACAAGGCCAACCCCAAATCTTTGAAGCTGTCGATCATATCCTGGTTCTGACCGCCGTATTCAATGCTGTAACCATTGGGAAGGATCAGCCGCTGTCCAAGCTGGGTTTTAATATCGGCCATGACCGAATTCAAGTCGCGATCTAAAAGGTCGCCCTCAATTACCACCTGACGTACTTTATCTATGCGCCTGATCTGAACCGGTCCCGGTTCCATGCGAAATTCAGCCACCTGGGATAGCTGAACCGGCATGCCTTTGGATGAAAGTATATTTATGCTTCCCAGATTCTCCAGGTTGACCTCCTGGTCCGGTGCGTAGAGGACCCGAACATCCACTTCTTCACCCTCAACCCGGTAGCGGGTTGAAACTGTTCCCTGCATGGCATTTTTGACCTCACTGGAGATCTGGCCCGGAGTCAATCCGTATGCTGCCGCCCGCTGCCGGTCCACCTTGATCTGGATTTCCGGGCTTCCATCCTCCATACTGGATCTTATTTCCCTGGTTCCGGGAACGCTCCTTATTATCTCTTCCGCCTGTTTGGAAAGCGCACTCAACTGATCCAGTTCATCCCCTTTTATCTGGACGCTTATGGAGGCGGAAGAACCGGAACTGCCAGTCATCTGGCTGGAAACGCTGACCTTGATCTTGGCGCCCGGAACGTCGGCCAGACGCTGCCTTATGTCTTCCGTCACCTGTTCCACACTGCGCTTGCGGTCGCTTAAGGGAACCAGTTTAATGGCAATGGAAGCTTTATCTCCCTGAGCACCGCTGCCTGTCGCCAACATGTTGCCTGTACTGCCAACACTGGTGAATATGGTGTTTACTTCAGGAACCTCGTGCAGCTTGCTTTCAATCTGGCTGACCAGTTTATCGGTGTCAGCCAGCAGGCTTCCCTTGTCGGTATCTATAGTTATGGCGATATCCCCGGAGTCCATCGAAGCCATGAATTCAGCACCCACCAGGGGAATTACGCATATTGAGACCACCATCAGAACAGCCACAATGGACACCACTCGGCGGCGATGCCCCAGCGACCAGCGCAGGAGCTCTTTGTACTTCTCGCCCAGGCTGTCCAGCCATCCTCCGAAGCCATCTATCACTTTGGTCAGGCGCTGGCTGCCCAGGTGGTTGGGATGCATGGCCTGGTCGCTCAAAAGGCGTGAGGACATCAACGGTATGATAGTCAGAGAAACCATCAAGGAGCAGAATATTGCAAAACATACCGTCAGGGCCAGGGGTTTGAAAAGAATGCCGGCCAGTCCCCCCGAAAAGGCGATGGGGGCAAATACCGCCAATATGGTCATGGTTGAAGCGACAACCGCATTGCCAACCTCAGAGGCTCCGTTCAGAGCCGCTTCGATCAATCCTTCGCCTTCACTGCGGTGGCGGAAGATGTTTTCAAACACCACTATGGAATCATCCACCATTCGCCCGATACCCAGGGCCAGACCACCCATGGTTATGACATTCAAGGTTTCATTGTTAAAGTATAATAGGATGAAGGTGGATATTATGGATATGGGAATTGCGGTAAAAACGATAACCGTACTGCGGGCATTGCGCAGGAACAAGTAAAGGATCAAAATGGCCAGGAGAGAACCTTCAATCATCATCCTCTGGGTTGAATTGAGGGTCTGTCTGATAAATGTTGACTGGTCATAAACCACCTTTATATCAAGATTTTTACCATACTGCTGCTTGATGGTATCCAATTCCGCTTGGACCGCCTCACAGGCCTTTACCGTGTTGGCACTGCTCTGTTTCATACAATGAATACCTACCGCCGGCCCCCCATCCACCCGGGTGAGCTGGGTGTCGTCCTTGTATCCATCGGTTATTTCGGCTATGTCGGATAGGAAAATGGTGTTGCCGGTGCTGGTGGTAATAGCAACATTTTTTATGTCATCCACTGATTCAAACTGCTGCAAATTGCGGACATAATATTCGCCAGAGCCTTCCTGCACTTTGCCGGCGGAAACATTGAAGTTTTCCGCAGCCAGGACCTGGTTGACCGAACCCAGACTCAAACCGTAGTTCTCCAGCCGGGTGCGGTTTATCTTTACCTTGACCTCCCGCTCCAGTCCCCCGGTAATGTAAACTGATGCTATCTCCGGCACCCGGCTCAGGCGTGGTTCGATAACGTCATCGGCAAAGGACTGCAATTGAGCCAGGGTCATGTCCTGACCGCTAATGCCGATCTGAATGATAGGCATCATGGTGGGGTCCATTTTATATACGGTGGGCTTATCCGCCCCGGAAGGCAGGTATTGTTCCACCATGCTGGTCTTTTCCCTAACATCATTCACAGCCGTGTCCATATTGGTTCCCCAATTGTAGCGAATGATAATCAGCGAATTCCCCGATGATGAACGGGATTCAATCTTCTTGACATTGGAAAGGGTGCTCAAGGTGCTTTCCAGCGGCTTGCTCACCTGAGATTCCACCTCTTCCGGTCCCGCCCCGGAATAATTGGTTATGACCGCCGCAATGGGGAGCTGCATGTCCGGATATAGATCCACCGACAATTTGGAAAAGGTAAACATACCCAGGACCAGGATAATGCTCAGGATTATTATCATGCTCACCGGACGTTTGACTGCCAGGTTTACGATTTTCATTATTTGGCACCTCCGGCAATAACTTTGACCAGAGAGCCATTTTGCACTATGGTGTTGCCTTTAGTAATTACCATCTGTCCTTCGGTAAGGCCTTTAAGTATCTCCACATATTCGTCGTTTTTCAGGCCGATTTCCACATCAATTTCCTTGGCCCGATTGTTTTCATCAACTACATATACCAGCATACGGCCGCTTCGGGGGATGACCGCGTTGACCGGCACTACCGGAACGCCGCTCTTGCTCTGGGTATTGACCGAAACTTCGGCAAACATGCCGGATCGTATCCGACTATCCTGGTTGGGCAGGGCTACCTTAACCGTAAAATTCTTTTTCGCTGGATCAGGAACCGTGGATATGGATACTACTTTGCCCGTGAAAGGCAGGCTATCTACCGCCTTTACCAGTACCTTAACCTGGTCGGCCTCTTTAACGTAGCTGATTTCACTTTCGCTGACCAGAACATTGGCCTCTAATTCGTCCGAGTTAGTAATGACAACCGCTGCTGTAGAAGTGCTGCTGTTTTCACCGAGCGAAAGAGCCACATTTCCGACCACCCCACTGATGGGAGAAGTGAGCGTACAGTGTCCAATATTGGTTTGGGCCTGCTCCAGGTTGGCCTGAGCCTGGGCCAGAGCTGCATCGTAATATCCCGCCGCGGCCTTGTCATAGTCCGCTTGGGCCTTTTCCAGGTCTTGATCAGAATTAGCCCCGGCATCGTGCAGGGTTTTTGCCCGCTCGTATGCGATGCGGGCCTGTTCCAGACTTACATCGGCTGAGCGTTTATTAGCCTGGGCAACTTCTACCCCGGCCCAGGCTATACCCAGGGCGGCTTCATAGTCTTTTGTATCCAGGGTCAGAAGGGTCTGACCTGCCGACACGACGTCACCCGGTTTGACATAAATTGCGGTAACCCGCGCTGATACTTTGGGTATTATAGCCGTTTCATTAGAGCCGCGCAGAATACCTGAATAGCGGACGTTTTTGGTAATATCGCGTTTTTCTACATTAACCGCGCTGACCGCCTGTTCTGTCTCCTTATTAGCCTGCTGCTTGCTCGAACAGGACGATACCAGCAAAGAAGCCGATAAAAGCACAATCAGCAGAAAAGTCAG
>JBDKUE010000086.1:0-4208 GCA_039679855.1 Syntrophomonas sp. | reverse complement strand
GCACGGAGGGGGACACAGTGTGACAGGGGGACGTTCTTTCTGTAACACTGCGCGTTACAGAAAGAACGTCCCCCTGTCACACTCCGTCCCTGTGTTGCACTATTTTTAACTGAAGGGGTTTTTGCCTTCGATACTGGGAGCTATCGGTTCGTCAACGCCTTTCATACTGTCGGCGGTAACCTGATCGAAAAAGCTCTGGAATTTCAATTTCAGCTGAATGCTATTCCCGTCGTAAGCGGCCGATCCAACCAGTTGCTGAGTCATATCAACAGTGGTTGTAGATGTGGAAGTCTTTTTATCTCCGCTTTCCGGTGATACTTGGGTAGTTGTGGTGGTTATCTCCTTGGCTACAGTTTTTCCTGCAGTCAAATCCAAACTGGTAAGCACAAAGGCGCGGGGCGCATTTTCAACCTTGAGCATAAAGGTTAGGAGGTCATAATAGGTTCCGATTGCTTCAACCTCCAGTTGAGATGATTTTATAGCGGCCGCGTTGGCAGTTTTTTTATCCTGAGCACCATCGGTTGGTGCAGGAGTGTTGGCTGTGGATTTTTCGTCGTATTTGTAATCGATCTTTTTCAATTCCACCTTGCTCTCTTTGGCCGCGTCGGCTAGATACACAATCATTTCCGGCACGTAGGGATCTTCCGGCACCTTGGTCAAAAGGGCCCGGTAGTCGGTTTTGAGCTTTTGGGCCACCTGAGCCGGTTTTTTCTGGTTTATCTTTAGTTTTTCCAACTCGCGCAGGTTGGCCGAGAGTTTTTCGTTCTCTGAGCTCACAGCGGCGGCACTATTAACCACCGGCATGTAAATATAGTTGTAGTATATATAAACAGACGCTGCGATCAGCAGGATGGTGAGCAAAACCATTTCTCTCTTTGAAAGCTTCATCTTCTCCCCGCTTTCCATTCCATACTGACAGAGAACTCAATTTCCTGGCTTTTCTCATCGAGCTTGGAAGAAGCCAGGGCCACATTTTTAAATACCGGACTCTTGCGCAGGCCGGCCAGCAGTTCGGCAACCCCGGCATATTCATCGGTGTACCCTTTAAGGGTAATCTTTTTTTCTTCAAAGGTTATGTTGGTCATCAGCATATGGGCGGGCATGGCGTTTTCAATCTCGCCCAGGACGTCCACATAGGAATCCTTTTTGGCCTCTACCTGTTTTACCGAGGTTTCCTTTTTGGTCAGATCGGAGGGGAGCAGTTTTTGGTCAACCGGAACTGTGCCCTCTTTTTGCAGGGCCTGGGCCTTACTCTGCAGCTGGGCGTTCAGTCTCTGGGCAGAACCATATTCGAGCACGGCATGATAATAGAAGCCGGCCAGGGTTGCAAAAAAAGCCAGATAAATCAGGATGCAGGCCGTTAGAGATCTTCTGGCCTTCTCCCGAGAGGTGTCTCTTTCAATAAGGTTGATGTAGACCGTATTGCCGCTCTTCACTAGACGACCTCCCTGGCGGCCAGACCCAGTGAAATAAGGTAGTCATAGGTCAGGTCTTGTCGTTCGTTTTCCGGCATCCGGGATGAAAACAGCAAACGATCCGATATATCTCCTGGAATCACTTTGTGGTCCAATGCTTCGCTCAAAGTCCTATCTAGCCCTCTGATCCGGGCGCCAGTTCCGCATAATATAAGAGGGGTTTTCAATTCGTCGTTAAACTGCACCCGGAAGTACTCCAGAGAACGGGAGGCCTGGGTGATCATATCACGCACCAAGTACTGGTGGCTGCTTTCCATATCAACCTGAAACAAAACCTGATGAGGATCCTGTTCGGGATCTATGGCCTGGCTGATGGCTGAAGTGCCGCTTGAAAAATAGCGCTGAAATATCGGGGCGCCGTTTTTCATTACGCAGATGAAAGACCGGGTGTTGCCCATGTATAAATAAGCCTGCGGCCCATCCCCTTCCGACCCCGCCATAATCCGGTGCAGGGCAATGGGATCAAGCTCAACCGCCACCAGGTCCAAACCGGCTACTTCGCAGGTAAGCCGCAGATCCTCAATCTGCTGGCGGCGGACTGCCACGAAAAACAGTTCGGTTTGTTTGCCGTCCTCATCTTCAAAATGACGCACCGGATATACGTCTATAGCCGCCTCTTCCACTGGAATGGGCAAAAAAGTAGTGGCCTCAAACAGAGCCGCTTCTTTCAATTCGTTTATTTTCATGCGAGGCAGGACCAGGTTGCGGATAAATACCTGCGGGCCGCCCAGCGATGATATAACTTGTTTACCTTTCAGGTTCATCCGCTCTACCAGGTCTCCCAAAACCTGTCCCAGTTTAACCGGATCATTTATCAGTCCGGCATCAGCGGTGCCAGCAGGGACGGGAATATAACCAGAGCCTATTACCTGCAGCTTCCCCTGCTTTTGTTTAACCCTGGTTAATGTCGCTTGGGTAACGTCTACGGCCAGGCCAATTCCGGGCGCCGCTTTGCGTCTATTGAACACTTCCGTCCCCCTAATCTGCCGGTAATTAATCCCTATGGATTCTGAATTTAGTAATATAAGGTTAATAATCGATATGACAGCTTTAAATTTGGCATAAATCCTATATAAGCCGGGATTATAATGAATACTATTCATTAATAAACCACTTGAAAGCTTACAACTTGACCAGAATTCTCGAAATTCCGGCCTTTAAACACTTTCTTGCCGTAACTATCAATTTCATAGCGATTTATGTAATTAAACTCACATTTTATTACAGTTCGATATTGACTTCGCATACCCTTCCCCAGACAGATAAATTTATAAATACAGGAACTCTCTTCCTCATCTTCCAGGGTTGCGCCCGGCTCCTCTAATGTGTAAGAAGCAGATCCATGCGGCCCCAATGGCATTGGGCCGCATGCCGCAACGGCAGTTTCAGGCAATTCCTCTTCCAGATAGTGGGCAAGCAGGCAGGCATAGATGGCTTCCTGGGTCCAGGCTATTCCTGCTTCGGCAGCTTGCTGGGCCTGTTTGAGATCAAAATCATACTGACTCTGCTTTCTTTCCAGGGAAGCGATATTCAGAGTTGCCGCACAGATCACAGCCATAATAACGAATAGAATCATTACAAAAACCAGAATATAACCTTCCTGATGCTTATTACCCAAACCCGCACACCCCCTTTTGGCCGCCGGGCTATATTTAATGCCTGCGGGAGCATATGCCTGTGATATAAAGATCGGTTTTACTCTGTTTGAATTCGACATCCACCCGAACGGTATCACTGTTTAATTCACTGAACATGAGCGTGTTTGTATTCTCGGTAATCGGAATGCTGCTTCCCCCGCTGCTCCTTATGACCTGCCTCCGGTTGATGTAATAACGAAGAACCCTACCCTCCCCATCTTTCAGGCGTAAGACCTTTCCCTCGTTTACCACTTCAAGGGAGCTGTTCTCCTTGATATCGCGAGAAATCTGTTCCAATAACACCCGGGCATAGAACTGTTGATCAGCATCCTGGTAAAGCCGGTCAAATCCATTTAACATCATGTTAAATACTGAAAAGGCCGCTAATAGGACAAGCATGGCCAATGGGAGGGCGCTTATCAGTTCAATAAGTACCGCTCCCCTGTTGTCCGAAGCTTCCTTTAATCGCAGCTTCCCTAATTTGGGTATACATCTCGGTCCTGTTTTTTGCATCGCGCCGTTTCCATTCCACCCTCACACCCGCCTGGTAAAGACCTTCATCCATTCGCTGCAATTTTATATAAACATCCTGGTCTTTCATTATCATTAAAGGGAAATTCCCACCGGCTTCTTTCAGGTTAACCCATTCATTTTTCTCCAATAGATCCCAATCCATAGGCAGGCTACCGCTACGTAAGACCTCCAACAGGGAATAAGAAACAGCAGCAGCCCTTGTTAAAGCGCGGGAATCAGCCACCCATTCGCTTGACTGTAAATGCACACTTAAAAGCCCGATGAATGATGAGACGAGAATGGACATGGCAAGCAGAACCTCCACCAGGGCCTGCCCGCATATTCGAGGTTTTTTGAAGACTTGTCTTACCCAGTTCATTATAATTTAAGTAATTTCTATTTACTTTTGCGTTTTCCTTCTTTTTCTATAATTGCTATTTATTTATTTTTCTTCTTTTTTAGACCATATTTTTAAAGTTATATGAATTGACCGCCGATAATACCCATAGACTTTTTCGAATTCAAGCTCGGTTGTTCCTGAGCTAGCAAGGATGTTAACAGCCATGGCGGAGCAAAAGCAACT
>JBDKUE010000217.1:0-16329 GCA_039679855.1 Syntrophomonas sp. | reverse complement strand
GAAACCCCAAATCGAAAAATACTATTAACGAAATAATTAAAGATTGAAAGGAGGAAAAGTAATGCCTAAAAAGGATGCGCAAAATACCAAAAATACCAAAAATAAAAGCCGTTCGGTAGCAAAGGATACACAAGACAACAAATGCCCTCAAAAAGAGGGGGATAACTGCCTGGTGCCGGGAGTTTTTGGCGACTCCGATCCGATCGGGGGATCTTAATTTAAGAAGCATCTTATCCAAAAATCGAGGGGAAAATATTTTATATAAAAGGACTGGATTTGAAGTGCACTCCGGATGTTGGACGAAAAAGTTCAATGTTTGGAGGTGCACTTTTATTTTTTATTCATAACAGCTTGCTGATTCTACCAGAAGTTCATAGGTGCTTATAAAAATATATTCAATAAAGTATTTTATTATATGAGGAAAATGTCGATATATAGAATAATAAAGCCTTCAAGTATATCATTGGATATGCTTATATAAGCCGGTTCGTATGGGGATTGACCCCCCAGCAGATTCATCGTAGTAAGGAGGTAGTCCTTTGCGGGATGAAGACAAAACCAAAGAGCAGCTGTTAAACGAGTTAATTATCCTACGGCAGAGAAATACCGAACTGAAGGCTGCCCAACCAGGTAACGGGTGGCAATCCCCTTACCAATCAGCACCCATCGAATCTTCACAGGAATCAATCGGTAAAACATTAAACTATAGAATCTCTGATCTGATAGATATTCCCCTTCTGCAACAGATGTTTGCTTCATTTTTTAACCTGACCGGGATAATGCATGCGGTTCTCGATGCGGACAACAATATTCTGAGCAGTATTGGCTGGCAGGATATCTGCACTAAATTTCACCGCACCTGTCCCCAGACCGAATGCCGCTGCCGGCAAAGCGACAGCTACATAGCCAGCCATTTGTACGATGGGCCGTATATTGGTTACAAGTGTTTAAACGGACTCATGGATTACGCCACCCCCGTAATAGTGGAAGGGGAACATCTGGCCACAATTTTCTTAGGCCAGCTGCTGCATGAACCCCCCGACGAGGAATATTTCCGGAGGCAGGCCCATGAATTTGGCTTTGATGAAACCACTTATATTGAAGCGCTCCGCAAAATAAATATTGTTCCGGAAGACAAGGTAAAATCGATTATAGAATTTTATGCAAAACTTGGACAGGTTTTGGCTTCAACCGGGCTTAAGCGGCTGCGCCAAATAGAAATGGCGGAAAACAAGTTTTCCAAAGCATTTCAGTGCAATCCCGAGCCCATTACCATTACTACTTTAAAAGAGGGATGCTATGTCGAGGTAAATGACGCCTGGGTTAAATCTACCGGGTTTGAACGGCACGAAGGCATAGGACGTACGGGGGTGGATTTAGGAATTTGGATTAGCTCCCGAGAACGCGAGGCAATGCTGAATCATCTCCAGGAACATAGATGTGTACGCGATTTTGAAGTCCGGTTCCGTACCAAGTCCGGGGAAAACGGCATTTTTCTGGTTTCTGCGGATATAATCGATATCAATGGCACCGAGCATTTGATTTGTGTGCATAAAGAGGTTACTGAAAGTAAAAAAGCTGAGGAAGCGCTGCGCTTATCGGAGGAAAGGTTCTCCAAGGCCTTTGACGCCAGTCCAAACTGTATATCTATATCATCACTGGAGGAAGGGCAGTACCTGGCGATAAACGAAAGCTTTTGCCGGACAGTTGGGTACAGTAAACATGAGATCGCAGGCCGGACTGCGATGGAATCGGGTTTCTGGTTTGATCCTGTTGACAGGTTAAAGGTGAAGGAGAAAATCCTCAGAAAAGAACCGGTACGTGACCTGGAAATCAATTTTCGCAGAAAGTTCGGAGAACCACGCCGGGGCTTATTTTCTGCCGAAGGGATCGTTATTGACGGCCAGGCCTGCCTTTTGAGTATTATCACCGATGTTACCGAACGCAAACGGGATGAAGAGAAAATAAGATATCTGAGTTTTCATGACAAATTAACCGGCCTATACAACCGCGCCTATTTTGAAGAAGAATTAAAGCGTATTGATAAGGAGCGCCAGCTGCCGATAAGCATTATTATGGGGGATGTAAACGGTCTCAAATTGGTTAATGATGCCATGGGCCATTTAGAAGGCGATGCGCTATTGAAAGCGGTAACCGATATGTTGAAAAAATCATGCCGTGAAGAGGATATAATTGCCCGTTGGGGTGGGGACGAATTCATAATTCTCCTGCCTGACTGTTCCCATCAGAGTGCCGTAAAAATCCTGCAAAGAATAAAGGACAACTGCAAGTTGGGTTATACGTTCCCTATAGAGACAAGCATATCCCTGGGCCTGGCAACCAAACAAAATATCCATCAGGACATCGAGTACACCATAAAAGAAGCCGAAGACAAAATGTACCGTCACAAATTACTGGAGGACAAGAGCACTCGAAGCTCCTTCATTACATCGCTGCAAAAGGCCCTACTGACCAGACATAATGAGACTGAAGAGCATTGTCAGCGCATGCAGGAAATGGCTCTCAAGATAGGAAGATTCGTCGGTCTTGCGGAAAGTGAACTGGATAATCTGAAACTGCTTGCCACATTGCACGATATTGGCAAGATAGCCATACCCAACAGCATCCTGGGAAAAAAGGAAAAACTTACCAATGAAGAATGGGAATCAGTTAAGAAACATGCCGAAATAGGCTATCGCATTGCCCTCAGTTCACCCGATATGGCACCGATAGCCGAGGCTATCTTACATCACCACGAACGCTGGGACGGAAAAGGGTATCCCCTGGGGTTGAAAGGGAAGGCTATACCCTTTATATCGCGTATTATAGCCATTGCCGATACCTGTGATGTAATGTTTAACGGACGCCCTTACCAGAAGGCGGTCGGTTTGGAAGAGATCAAAGCGGAAGTATTGAGATGTTCCGGCAGTCAATTCGATCCCGATTTAACTCGAATCGCTGTAGCTGTTCTGGATGAAGCCCTTGTACACGTTTAGATTAAACGACTTTGTAAAACTCTGGGCCGCATCTCTGATTCGAGGAGACAACTGCTAATCTTATGTTAAGGAGCTATCGGGGGGTTGCACTAAGCAACCCCCCTTTTTATTTTCTGTCTGCGGCAAAAACCTGGAATAAGCCTAATTGCAGACAACATGCAACTATTAGGGGCTATTGGGCAATAATAGAAGCGGCGAGAAATATTGTTCAATACTGCCACTACAGGAGGATTGATGCTGGCTTGAATTCAACCCCATATCCAATAGTACGTCGACCCAAATCAGCTATATCGTTGTCATCTATAAATACATTTCATTTGCGGAATCCCCTGGTGGTAGCCTGGTGGTCTATTGTGTACCCTGGCTTTGGACACATGCGAGAAGTAAGTGTCATTAAAGGAGTTTTCCTATTTGCCGGGGAGTTGTTTATCAACACTCAGGCTCATATAAACCTGGCTATTCTATACAGCTTTACCGGTAATTTTGCCATGGCCAAACAGGTCCTGGATACCCACCTGCTGCTTTTATATTGCGGTATACTGGTTTTCTCGGTTTGGGAAAGCTATCGTATTGCGGTTGAGATAAATAAAGTTTCTGTCCTGGGAGACCATGAAAACGCCCCCATGACCCCGACGGTATTAAAAGCTGCAGGGCTTAATTATTATGAAAAACGAAACCCCTGGGTGGCCGTTGCCTGGTCTATGCTGGTTCCCGGAGCTGGTCACCTTTATTGTCTCTCGATAATCATCGCTTTCTTCATGATGCTCGGGGGGGGGCTCATAATATATTTTTCCCATCTTCTTCCGGCTATTGGTTATACTGCTCTGGGGCAGTTTGCCCAGGCCAAAGCGGTGCTTGACTGGCAATGGCTGCTCAACATGCCGTCCTTTTATTGTTTTGCCATTTATGATGCCTATGTAAAAACAGTAGAAATCAACAAGATATTCGATCAAGAACAGGCGCAATTCCTGAGGAATAATTACCAGAGCCCCCTGTTTCAAATGCCCTCTAAAGCAGCGTAGGAGGATAAACAATGTACCTGGTAGCTTCGTTTCATTATTGTATGCACACTGAAATTGCCATTGCCAAGATGGAAGAGTTAGGTATACCCAGGGAACAGATTTTTGCAGTTCCACTAGAAAAGCGTGGGGAAAACCGGCATATTTTTGATACTATTCATCACGCCGACGGGGTAAGCTTATTTGATGGCGGTGCTATTTTAGGATCTGCCTGCATGGTTCTGGGGGTTATCTACGGTTTTGTTCTGGCCTGGGGGCCGATCATCTGGGGACTGATTGGACTGGTCGGGGGGTTCCTGGTAGGTCTATTACTTGATCTCAATTTCAGCAGGTTTAAGCATTCCAGAGAAAGGCGCAAGGAAAGCGACAGCGAGTTGTTTCTATTGGTACAGTGTGATGATCAGAAAGCTGATGCCGTAAAGCAGGCCCTGTGGGATCATCTAGCATTGGGGGTGGCGGTATTAAAATAAACGTCAGGGCATTTTTAGCTCAACGTATTCAGTGATCAAATCGGTGAAAAGGATGCCGTCTAAATGATCGATTTCATGGCATATGCATTTGGCCAGATCTTTGCTGGCCCTTAAGGTGAATTGGTCGCCGTTTTCGTTTAATCCCTGAACGGTTACCCGGGCGGGTCTCTCCAACAATCCGTAGGTGTTGGGTATACTCATACATCCTTCTACAACTTTTTGCCTACCCTCGCTAATAATTATCCTGGGGTTTACCATTTGGATCAGCCCGCAGCCCATGTCAATCACCAACAGCCGCTTCAAAACACCTATCTGGGGGGCAGCCAGGCCTCCGCAATTATCGATGCTATACATAGTGTCCGCCAGGTCTTTTAATAACAGTTTGATTCCTTGATCAACCACCTCAACCGGGGCGCTCTTTTTTCTCAGTAGGGGATCGCCAAAAAGCTTGATTGTTCTTGAAGCCATCTAAATCACACCCCGGCTTAACTGGGCCCTGGACTTTCTGGAGCTCTGTTCAAAAAGAAAAACCTCTTCAATGGTACTGTTAAAGATTTGGCATAGATCATAGGCCAGCCATATGGAAGGTTCAAATTTTTCCGTTTCGATGGCGTTAATGGCCTGGCGAGAGACTCCCACCAGTTCTCCCAACTGTTGTTGAGTTAAGCCCAGCGATTCACGAAGTTCCTTTAAGCGATTTTTCATTGCATACCACCTCTGTAATGTTAACCTTACATTAAATTGTAGCATTTATACTGCTTTAGTCAAGTTAACCTTACAATACTGTTTGACTCCCCCCAGAAATACTAAAATTTACTGCCTTATCCGGCTTGTTTTTTAGCTATATAATCAATGTGCGTACTTCCCCTTATACGGCGTAATTGCCCTATTATAAAAAATATTTTACTTAATGACTTACATCACGGGCCGGTCACATGGGTAACTTGTTAAGTTTTTATTTTTCTGACCGGACCGGTGAACGGTTAAGGGAGTTCGAAGAGCATGGAAAACCTTATAGAGATAATTGGAATCAATGAACAGAATTGCACCAATTGCCACCAGTGCATTGCCGTGTGCCCGGTAAAGATCTGCAGCAATGGCAGCGGCGAGGTTATAAAGTTCAATAATAATCTATGTATTGGATGCGGCCGCTGTATCGAGGCCTGCATTAAAAGCCATGGAGGAGTAATTGAAAAGAGTGCCCGATTTGCCATCGATGATGTCAATGACTTTGAGGCTGATTTGCCTGGCCATGAAATCGTGGCCCTGGTTGCGCCTTCGGCAACCGGCAACTTTCCGGTTAAAAAATTGATTACGGCCTTAAAGCGACTGGGAATCAAAAAAGTATATGATGTATCATTGGGTGCGGAAATTACTGTGGCCTGTTACCATGAAGCCATCACTGAAAAAAGGGCCAAAACGCCTCTATTGGCTACACCGTGCCCTGCTGTAGTTGGCTACATCGAGCTGAATCACCCCGGTTTAATAGAGTATCTGGCACCCGTAGGAAGTCCAGTTTACAACCTGGCTGTTTATGTGCGCTCTCTGCATCCTGACGCCCGGCTGGTTTTTATATCCCCCTGTCTGGCCAAGCGACGGGAATTCCAGGACAGCGGGATTATTAAATACAATGTTACATTCCGGTCTATTCACAGAATTATGCAGGAAAAAAATATAAATATCGATGAAATGCCGCCCGGGAAGTTTGATAATATCGTTGCGGCTGGAGTTGCAGCCAACTTCTCCACTCCAGGAGGGCTCAAAGAGTCATATTTATACCATTACCCGGATACACCGGCAAGTTCTATCATCAGGGTGGAGGGCCCATTGGTTTTTGACAAATACCTGCGGAAATTGGAGCGTTCAATTAAGAAGGGCCGGACACCGCTCCCTCTCATAGTGGACATCTTGAGCTGTGAAAAGGGATGCAATATGGGTGTTGGATGTATAAAGAAATCAATCGACGAAGTTGAATATG
The DNA here is from genome assembly GCA_039679855.1 of Syntrophomonas sp. GTDB lineage: Bacteria > Bacillota > Syntrophomonadia > Syntrophomonadales > Syntrophomonadaceae > UBA5314. The sequence continues at coordinate 9,866 of JBDKUE010000217.1, read as the reverse complement.
CGGTGGCGGTAAGAGCGGAGCAGGGTATAGAAGATGATAAAAACTCTCGGCAGCTGGAAAAGTTTTTGACCGGGCTTAGGGACAAATATAGTTTTGAATATAGTAAGTACCGTGACTTGTCAGCCTTAAACCAGCTCAAAATCCCCTCCGAAAGCGAATTAGAGGAGATATATGCTCAAATGCACAAGGTGGAAGAAAAGGATTTCCGGAATTGTGCGGCTTGCGGTTATAATTCCTGCTTCCATATGGCGGTGGCTGTTTTTAACAGGTTAAACAAGGTTGAAAACTGCCACCTTTACCAGGAAAAACAACTGCGTATAGAGCAGCAGGCTTTAATGAATATGCACGAGGAATTGGCCAATGTTTTTGATACCATGTCCGACGGCGTTATTGTTGTAAATACTGAAGGCCGGGTTTCCCAGGCCAATCCGGCGGCCAAAAATATCATCGGTTATTCCGATGAAGGACTCATTGGTGTCCATGTTGTCGATTTGTTCAGCGGCAAAGCACCCAAGACCATGTATTTGTTGCAGACCGGGGAATCATTTAATGATCGCGAGATATTTCTGGATGGGATGCGAGGCAAGATTCATGCTGCAGCGTCAGGCATACCGATTTTCAATGAAAACAAGCAGGTAGTCGGGGCGACTATCATTTTAAGGCCGATAGCCCAGGTCCAGCGCCTGGTGAACAATTTTACCGGTGCCCAGGCCAGTTTTACTTTTGACTCAATAATTGGAGAAGATAAACAGTTAAAAAGGTCTATCAAGATGGCCATGAAGGCGGGAGCCAATGACGCAACAGTCCTGTTGCAGGCCGAAAGCGGGACGGGCAAAGAAATGTTTGCCCAGGCCATTCACAATTTTAGCCAGCGAAACGACGGGCCCTTTGTGGCCATCAACTGTGCAGCTCTGCCCAGAGAATTAGTGGGCAGTGAGCTGTTTGGATATGTGGAAGGGGCTTTTACCGGGGCCAGACGCGGTGGGAGACCGGGTAAGTTCGAGCTCGCCAATAATGGAACTCTTTTTTTGGACGAAATAGGAGACATGCCCCTGGAGCAGCAGGCTATCTTACTGCGGGCTTTGCAGGAGAAGGCAATTCTCAGGGTAGGGGGCGAAAGTCCCATTAAGGTTGATGTAAGGATCATTGCCGCCACCAACCAGGATTTACCCAGCCTGATAGAACAAAAACGATTCAGGGCTGATCTTTACTACCGGCTTAATGTTGTTCAGATTAAGATCCCAACCTTGCGGGAAAGACGCAAGGATATCAAGCTGCTGTTTGATTATTTTCTCCAGGAAATGTCGACCCGGCTAAACCGGAGTATAGGCAATGTTGACCCCGTAGTGTTGGACTGTTTGGAAGCCTACGATTGGCCGGGTAATATACGGGAACTGCAAAATGTGGTAGAAAGGATTCTTCTGGTTACCGAGGATGGTTGTATTACCAAAGAACACCTTCCCCGTGAAATAGTTAAAGCACCCAGAGAAAAAAACGGAGAAGAACCCCGGTCCCCTAACGCCTGGTTATCCACCCGGGATATGCGCAAACAATATGTCCTGGAACAGGAGCGGGAACAGATTATTAAAGTGCTCAATGATAAAGGGGGGAACATTAGCAAGGCGGCTGCCTCCCTTGGCATATCACGAAGTACCTTATATAGGAAGATGAAAGACTATTATATTACCAACTAAAAAGTGTTCCAAAAGTGTCGTGCCGGTGTCGGAGACATGCGACACTTTTGGAACATAAATATAGGCAGCTTAAATTCATGCGGATATTCTGAAACGTCCCTAAAAACGGGGCGTTTTCTTTATTATTAAGGGATTTTTACAGCCTGAATAAAAGTTGGCATACTAATTGCAATCTAAAAAGTGTAGATAGGGAGGGTTTGCATGAACGCGATGATCAAAACTTCGGCTTCTAATAAGGAGGCAGATCTCAGTTCAATTCCTGTTGCCCCCTGGCAAGTTTATCAGCTTGGATTAGAAGTCAACCGGTTAACTGAGAAAATGCACCATTTGTTGACGGCCAATTATTTTGGAGAAAGCAACAGGAACGACAAGTGGTTAAGTTATAACCGAAAGGAGGCGGAACTAATAAAACAAAAATGCACTTACTTCCATAATTGCGAGTTGTATTACTATTACCTGTCCGGAGGTTTAATGGCTGTAAATTATGAAGAGCCGTTAAACAGTTCCGCTCTGGAAAGCAATCTACACTGGTTTTCGTTTAAACTCAACCGCAATGTGGAGATTTGTGAAGCCATTAAAAAGGACGGAACTAAATTAAGAAGCCAGGAAATCTATAAGTTTATCACTACTATCAGGAACGATATCGGTAATTTTTATAAGAGTGCCGCGGCGTTATATCCCCGGGCAAGTATTAATAAAGCGTTCATCACCCTGAACAAGATGACAGTTCAGACTAATTGTAAGATGTTTAACAGCTTACAATTGATTAGGCAGCAGGATCCTATAAAATTGCAGAACGAGGGCGTTACGAATTTCATTGAAACATGTTTACGAAATATGAAGACCAGGGGAGCCACGGCTAAAGTGAAAATCATTTAAATTTAATGGAGGTGCGTTAAAATGAATAACACAAGAGCATGGGAAGAGTATTATCTGGAGTATATTAATGGGGCCGAAAAATTCGAACAGGAGCCGGTAACTATTGAGGAGCTGAACCAGATGTGGATTGCTATGAGAGATGATACAGATATGCGTCAAGAGGCCTTGGATTGGGTGCAGGCGATTTTAGGAGATGATTATCCCGAGACTCTGGCGATGTCTATCGAAGAGCTGAATGAAGTTTACGTTAAACTGTATGTAGCAGAGGCCGCAGAAATTAAGGCTTTCCCGATTTATAAGACATTATCGGCGGCTTAATGCAAACTGGTTTGAGAGAGAGTAAATCCTTTAAACCAAATCATCAATGACTCTATTGGAGTCGTATGCAAAACCCCCACCTTTCACCCCGGGTGTACCCGGGGTGAAACCTTTTTTCAGCCAATTTGGAGATTTACAAAATATTCAACCTTGCTTATCATGAAAATAACCCTCTGGCAAAGAGTGCCAGGCAGTTGAAAGCGGGGATAACAGCGTGGAGATAGCCCTGTTAATTATATTGATCGCTCTGGTAGCGGCCGCTTTTGGCGTTGGCTTGTTTTTTGGCATAATCCGCATCCTGGGGCGCAGCAGCGGGTGGAATGCCCTGGCTGGGATTTATGCTTACAGCGGGCCGGAGCCTTCTGGCAGCTGGCCACGGCAGACTTTGATGGTGGGCAGGGTTCAATACCGGAATACGGTCCAATTTGCTCTTCTGCCGGAAGGCATGTATCTGCAGACCCGTTTCAACCAACAGGCTTTATTGATACCCTGGAAGGCCTTTTCCGGCTGCCAAACAACCACCCTGTACTGGCAAAAAGCCTATACTCTTACTGTAGGCAATCCAGTTTTAGGAAGCATCACCCTGCTTCGTCCGCTCTTCAACGCATCGCAGGGCTACCTGCGCCACCTGCCTTTGCCCGGAGCTTAAAGAACACTGGAGCTGGATGAAGGTGCCGGAGTTTTGCAGGGCTAAAATAGGCGGGCAGTGATAATCGAACTAAAAATCAGATAAAAATCAAAGGGGGTTTTTAGCACTGTTCGGTTTCTAATGGGAGCCGGCAGAGCCAAGTTAATATTGAAAGGGGATAAACGCCGTGTCAGTTGAGAATTTGGTCATCAAAGAAAAAGCCAATGGTATCGCCTGGATTACCATGAATCGTCCCGAAGCCTTAAATGCGCTGACTCCTGATATGATGAACGGGGTCAAGGACGCCGTCCTTGAATTCGACCAGGACCCGGAAGTAGGTGTGATAGTAATTACGGGAACGGGCAAAGCCTGGTGCACCGGTTTAGATCTGAAATCCCTGGGCAAAGTCCAATTCCAAAACGGAAGGGTGGGACCGGAAATTGATGCTCTGGGTCGTTCCTACATTGACGCCATTCAATCAGCCTCCAAAGTGGTGATTGCCATGGTCAACGGCTGGGTATTTACCGGAGGCCTGGAGCTTTTGCTCAGTATGGATATCATTGTGGCCTCGGAGAACGCAGAGTTTGGTGACACTCATTGCAAATTCGGCATCCGTCCCAGCTGGGGTATGAGCCAGCGTCTGCCCAGAATAATAGGCATAAACCGGGCCAAGTATCACACTTTTACAGCCAGAAATATCACCGCCCGGCAAGCCCTGGAATACGGGCTGGTCAGCGCTGTAGTGCCCCGGGATAAATTGAAAGAGGAAGTGGAATCCATTTGCCGGGCTATTCTCAAAAACAGCCGGGAGACCGTAGCAGCCTGCAAGTATATGTACAACAATGGCTGGCAGACCACCCTGGGGGAAGGATTGGAGGAGGTGGAATACAAGACGACTTTTGACATCAATGACACCAATACCCGTTTAGCGGGTTTTATCAAGTAGACATAGATGTTTTTTTATCTATAAGCACCGCTGGTGAGTCTGAACTAAAGGAACAAGATTATAAAAATATATCGTCATTATGCCGAAACAGGTGACGTGATAATCCTGGGAATTATAGTATTCGTAAAATATTCTACCAGGCCGGGATCAAATTGAATGCCCGCCCATTTTTTCAATTCAGCGATGGCCGCTTCTACCGGCATGGCCTTGCGGTAGGGCCGATCATTGATCATGGCGTCATAAGCGTCTATAATGGCCAGGATTCTGCACTCCAGCGGTATTTCTTCCCCTTTCAGACCCAGGGGGTAGCCCTCGCCGTTCCACCATTCGTGGTGTTTGAGGATAAGATCCCCTATATCGGAGAGGATGGACGCCGATTCGGCAATTCGATGCCCGATCTCGCTGTGCTTCTGCATAATGGCCTTCTCCTCGGGACTTAAGGCAGCCGGTTTGAACAGAATGGCATCCGGTATACCTACTTTGCCGATATCATGGAATTGGGCCAGAAGGCTTAAATCTGAAACTTTGCGCTCCGGCAGGTTTAAACCCTGGGCGAAACATTCGGCAACATACTGCATTCGGTCAGCATGGCCGCTGGTAACAAAATCTCTCTCTCCCAGGGCGTTCTTCAAGGTTTGAACCAGGGCGTTGCTTGAACTGCTGTGATGGAGCATTTTATCCCGGTACATATTGTCATCCGCCTGTTTGGCCAGGACGGCAATATCACACTGATTGGTATTGCCGGTAGCAAATCCTATGGAGACGCTGATCTTTATATCACTCTTTTGGTTGGCTGTTTCAATTTTGTCTCGTAATGCGACACAGTATTCTTCTACGGTGTTTTCCGTGCATGACATTATAATTATGGCAAATTCGTCTCCCCCGATGCGTGCGATCATAGCGCTCCTGGGGAACGATTCGCTCAGTATCCCGGCTACGTTTTTTAACAACAGGTCTCCATGTTCGTGCCCCATGGTATCGTTGATAATTTTCAAACCGTCAACATCGCAAATGATGAGAGCCAGGGGAACTCCTGGGATGTTCTTCAGGCGATGGAGTTCCTCTTCGTAGTAGTTGCGGTTGTATATACCGGTAAGCTGGTCGTGCATACTGTGATAGCGGAGTGCATCGTTGGCTTTTTTACGCTCGGTTATATCGATAAAACTCTCCAGTAAATAATCGGTTTCACCTATGGAAATGCGGGAAACGCTTTTTAAAACGGCTATAGTTTCGCTGTTTTTGGTAATTATGCTTCTTTCTTCCCGGTCAACTTCCCTATGCAAATCCGTAATGGGACAGAAGCCTTTTTGGGCGGGGCAGATAAATTGGTGGCACTCCCGGCCCACTATTTCTTCCAGGCTTGCTCCAAACAACTCCTGGCCCAGCTTGTTGATTTCTTTTATCTTATGGCTATGGGCATCGACTAACATGATCCCGCAGGGAACCAGGTCGAAGATAGCCTTTAGCCGGGTTTCGCTTTCCCGGAGCAGGTTTTCCACCCTTAGCCGTTCGGCAATTTCTTTCTCCAGGGCTTGATTGCTGGCCGTCATTTCGGTAGTGCGTTTTTTTACCTGGTCTTCCAGCAGTCGGTTGGTTCTTTTCACCATTATTTCCAGCTTCTTATGCTCGGTTATGTCGCGGGCCATCGATATCAGTACCTTCTGCCCATCTTTTTCGATAACCTGGGTGCTTATTTCCACAGGCACCTTTGCTCCGTCTTTCCGGACCAGGACAAACTCATCCGGGCCGGTTGATTCCCCCAGGCTGTTCTTATATAAAAGTGATGAAACTTTCATTATTTGCCCCAGGGAAAAAAGCCCTATTTGTACAAAATTCCTGCCGATCAATTCTTCCTTATGGTAACCGACCAGCTTCTCCACCATCTGGTTGCAGTCTAAAAAGACACCTTTGGTTGTCGACATATAATAGGCCTCGGGGGCATTCTCAAACATGTTTTTAAACAGATTCTCAGATTCGGTCAGCCTTCTTTCATCACTTCTCTTTTCCGAGATGTCTTTTATCAAGCAGCAGATCAAATCCTGGCCTTCATAGGGTAAAAGATGCGCGCTTACTCGAACCGGAAAACGTGTTCCGGTTGTTGGGAAGCTGAGCCCTTCAAAAGTAGCCTGGCCATTTTTGATAATTGATTGTATACCAGCCCTTTTTGCTTCGGTTGACTCGCCAGTGTCCAAATCAAACAGACTTTTGGCAAGCAGTTTCTCTCTTTCATAGCCAAAATAGAAACAGGCGGCTGCGTTGGCATATACAATTTGACCCGAAAAATCTAAAACCAGTACCGAATCGGAAAACATATCGGTCAGAAATGCACTTAGATTGGGATTATAATTGGTGCTTTCATTGTGGTTATTTCGGGCAACTTCCATGTTCATACAATACACATCCCAGTAGGTTAATTCTTTAGGTATTTAATACCTGATATTTACTATCGTGCTGCTTCGCAGGTAGCTTTAACGGTTTTATGGATTCTTCCCGGCTATTACGAAGTATACAAGAATTGAATAGACTAGTACACTGTCAACCCTAATTCTATATATTATCGTCGGTTAAATTTCCGTATTACTGCGTTGTCGTCAATCGCAATACGTCCAGTATTACTCTTTCCTGACGCCCACGGACGGGCTAATGCGGCGGTGGCAGGACGGCAAGGAGCCGCGAGACGCCCACGGACGGGCTAATGCGGCGACGTTCATGGATGAACTAGTGCAGCGTTGCCAGGATGGCAGAGAGCTGCCGGTGGCAGGACGCCAAGGAGCCGCCGCCTTGTCCTACGAAAATTTCCCTCGCCGAGTAATACACAGAATTAGGGTTGACAGTGTACTAGTGGAAGATGCAGGAAGCAGGTACGGTATAATATTAAAAGGCTGTTTTCATGGCCCGTCAAGAACTTGGAGTAGAATTCGATTAAGGGAGGTTTGATATGAGCAAGACTGCCTATTTTTATGTATTTGACACCATGGCTGACTGGGAGGCTGCCTTCCTGCTGCCGGAGCTGCATTCGGGGCGTTATTTCAGGAAAGAGGCACAGAAATACGCAGTTAAGACCGTGGGTTTGTCCAAAGACCCGGTTTTAACCATGGGAGGAGTTCGTGTATGGCCAGATCTTTCCCTGGAGGATTGCAGCTTGGAAAAGGCAGGAGTGCTTATTTTGCCGGGCGGCAACACCTGGCTTGAAGCCATCCATACACCTATACTGAAAAAAACGGAGGAGTTCCTTAATGCCGGGATTCTTGTAGCCGCAATATGTGGAGCAACGATAGCTTTGGCCCAGGCTGGGTATCTAAACAACCGGTATCATACCAGCAATTCGCTTGATTATCTTAAATTAACCTGTGCGAATTATTCTGGTGAGCTGTATTACCAGCCAGGACCTGCCGTTGCTGATGGCAATCTTATTACTGCATCCGGAATCGCTCCTTTGGAATTTTCCTTTGAGGTTCTAAAAAAGCTTGATGTTTTTACGCCGGTAAAACTCGATGCCTGGTATAAACTGTATAATACCCAGGATGCGAAATACTATTATGCTTTAATGGAGGCTGCGGATTAGTCCGCCCAAGATATTTTTATGACGAGAAACAATGTTTATAAACTGATATGGGCTCTAATAATCAGCATTTCAGCAATTAGCGGGCAGTACCTGCACATCGATAAAAGGGTAGTGATGTTGCTGGGCCTTATTGCTCTATTGGCCTGGGTTGTTTTTCTTTCCGTAATGCTGCTAGGTAAACTTGGGTCAAAGAAAACCGGGAAAACACTTCAACGAAAACGTTAGAGTTTTATTGTGAGAGGGTGGGTTTATGAATCGTAAAAACGTATATAAAGCTTCAAGCAGCGGGTATTTAGAGGCCATTGAGGGCATCTTGAGAAAGACTCTGGTATTTGGGGAAAACTCGCTCTTGACCGAGTTTATTTTAAAAAAAGGCAAAATATTGCCCCGGCACCAGCATCCTCAAGAACAGGTGGGATATTTGGTTTCCGGGCATATTATTTTGCATATCGGTCAAGAAGAATATGATATTTTACCCGGGGACAGCTGGGCGATTTTAGGCAATGTTGAGCACTCTGCGGATATTCTGGAGGATTCGGTTGCCATTGAAATATTTTCACCGGTTCGTGAAGATTATTTGCCCTGATTGTATTTAAAGAATACTGACATCGAGCAGGATTAACAGCGGATTCATAGAACGTCTATTCTAGAGGTGATTGGATGCGCCCCTTCTTGAAGTGGCCTGGGAATAAGTACAATATCGTCGAAGCGATAAGAGGGCGCCTGCCGGCCGGAAATAGACTGGTAGAGCCTTTTGTCGGTTCCGGGGCGGTTTTTCTAAATACCGATTACAGCCAATACCTGTTAAATGACAACAACCCGGATCTTATCAACCTGTATAAAATACTGCAAAAGGAAGGGGAGCCCTTCATTCAGTATTGCCGGACCTTTTTCACACCTGAAAACAACGCTTCCGATAAATACTATGAATTCCGCACCCTGTTTAACCGGACTGACGACCAGCGCTTAAAATCGACCTTATTGATATACCTGAACCGCCACGGCTACAACGGCCTGGTCCGCTACAATCTGCAACATGAGTTAAATGTGCCGTTTGGTGATTATAAAAAGCCGTACTTTCCTTATAAAGAGCTGCTTTTCTTCTATAACAAGACCGGAAAGGCGGTCTTTACCTGTAATGATTTTTCCAAAACGATGGCCGGCGCCCGGCCCGGGGATGTCCTCTATTGTGATCCCCCCTACGTGCCATTGTCCATAACTGCAAGTTTCACGACCTATTCAGCGGGCGGCTTTTCTTTGGACCGGCAAAAGGAACTGGCTTTGATGGCTGAAGAATTGTCAGGCCGGGGTATACCGGTCCTTGTCTCCAACCACGATACCGATTTCACCAACCGGGCCTACCAGAATGCAGATATACAGCGTTTGCTGGTGCAGCGCTTGATAAGCTGCGATGGGGAAAACCGCAAAAAAGTCGGGGAAGTGCTGGCCCTCTTTGCGCCTCGGGAAAAGGTGATATAAGAACCTATTAATACTTTACATGATGTTTTGATTCCGGGCTTTGATTTAAAAACCCCGGCAGTAATTACAGTATTATGAGAAATGGCAGGCAAACCAAAACCCCTAACCTCTCACATGAGCAAGAGGTTAGGGTTCATTAAGTAGAAAATTATTTTGGTGGCTTATTGTAACCCTGCTCACCATAGGGCTGCAATTTTTCCAGCCAACGGGCTTCCATCTGTTTCAATTCCCAGCGCACGTCGGCAACATCATCGGTAGGCTTTTCCTCCAGCACCTGGTAGGTAAAGGCGTCCGGGCCAAAGTGTTTCCAGTCTTCCTGCAGGCCGGAATTGATGTGTTTACCCGAATTTAAATAGC
>JBDKUE010000146.1:0-3481 GCA_039679855.1 Syntrophomonas sp. | reverse complement strand
GATTAAGCATCGGCCCTATAGCCATATGTAGTACGCACCTCCGAAAAGTAATTTAGTACTCGGTTAATCCTGATTCTATATATTATCGCCGGCTAAATTTTCGCATGACTGCGTTGTCGTCAATCGTAATACGTCCAGTATTACTCTTTCCTCCGACGCTCACGGACGGACAAGTGCAGCAATGCCAGGACGGCTGGAGCTGCCGATTCGAAGAGGGCAAAGAGCTGTGACACCCAGTGATGGGTTAATGCGGCAATGGCTGGATGCCATAGAGCCGCCCGGAGCTAGGACAGCAAAGAGCCGTGACGCCCATGGACGGGCTAATGCGGCGGTGGCAGGACGCCAAAGAGCCGCCGGAAATTTCCCTCGACGAGTAATATAAAGAATTAGGATTAACCGAGTACTAGACAATACTATGCGACAGTCGGATAAATGATACTGAATAACTTTACACGGATTGACATGGTTTTACAGCTTGACGAGGGCGTCTTCAAGTGGTAAGATATTTATCAAATTTATATCAAAACGACTGAGAACAGACCAAACTCGTCCCCCCTGTTTCAAGAGAGCCGGGTCAGGTGAAAACCGGCAGCAGGAAACGAGAAAGCCATCTGGGAGTCGCCGGTTCCTGATTAGGAATAAAAACCGGACGGATTTCACCGTTATAAGATGCTAGAGTGGGCCATGGCCAACGAGGGTGGTACCGCGGAAGTTAAAACTTTCGTCCCTATTTAGGGGCGTGAGTTTTTTTGTTTTTTTAAGGAAAGAAAGGGAGGCTTTAAGGATGGACTTGACCAAGAAGGTTCTTCACCTGCTGGAGAGAGATGCGAAGCTGAGTCCCAAAGCAATCGCGGTGATGCTGGATCAGGAGGAGGCCGCAATAGAAGCGCTCATCGCCAGGCTGGAAAAGCAGAGGGTCATCCTGGGCTACAGCACTATTATCAACTGGGATGCATTAGGTGAAAACGGCGTCACCGCCATGATCGACGTCAAGGTGGCCCCGGAACGTGAAGTAGGCTTCAATGACATTGCCGAGCGGATCGGCCGCTACCCGGAAGTGCAAAGCGTATCTCTGATGAGTGGAACCTATGATTTATCGGTCGTAGTAACCGGCAAGAACATGCAGGATATTGCCGGGTTTATCTCTCACAAGCTGTCAACTCTGGACCGGGTTCAGGGAACCACGACCCATTTTATCCTGAAGCGCTACAAACAGGTCGGGTTTAGCTTCGAAGAGCCCCGTGAAGATAAAAGATTGGTGGTGAGCTAAAGAGTATGGAACGATACTTATCTAAAGTGGTAAGAACAATACCACCATCAGGCATTAGGAAGTTCTTTGACCTGGTTTCGCAAACGGAAGGGGTAATTTCCCTGGGGGTGGGGGAGCCTGACTTTGCCACCCCCTGGCATATTACTGAATCCGCCTGCTATTCCCTGGAGAAGGGGGAAACCATGTATACTTCCAACCAGGGGCTTCCCGAATTGCGTGAAGAAATAGCCGCTTACCAGAAGCGCCATATTGGTGTCCAGTATTCACCGGAACAAGAAATACTGGTGACCATAGGGGTAAGCGAGGCCGTGGATATAGCCATACGCGCTTTGGTTGAACCGGGCGACGAGGTTTTAGTTCCCGAGCCTTCTTTTGTCTGTTACGGTCCGGGCGCGACATTGGCTTATGCTACACCGGTTCCGGTACCTACCTATTTTAAAGATCAATATCGTTTAAAGCCGGATGTATTGGAAAGCTGTATTACTCCCAAAAGCAAGATCCTGATATTGCCCTATCCCAGCAATCCAACCGGCGGGATAATGAACTACGATGACCTTAAAGCCCTGGTTGATATTATTATAAAAAATGATTTGATAGTTATTTCTGATGAGATCTATTCTGAGTTGACCTATTATGGCAAGCATGTTTCGATAGCCTCCTTTCCGGGAATGAGGGACCGCACTATTTTGTTAAACGGTTTTTCCAAGGCGTTCGCTATGACCGGATGGCGGGTGGGTTATGCCTGCGGCCATCCCGATATTATCGCGGCTATGACCAAAATCCACCAGTACACGATCATGTGCGCGCCCATCATGGGGCAGAAAGCCGCGATTGAGGCCCTGCGCCATGGAGAAGACGAGATGCGGCGCATGGTGGATAGCTATAATTACCGGCGTAAGATAATATTATCTGGTCTGGCAGGCATTGGCTTGGATTGCTTTGAACCCCAGGGGGCATTCTACTGCTTCCCAAGCATAGCAATATCTGGCATGAACAGCGAAGTTTTTTGCGAGAAACTTCTACACGAAGAGCAAGTGGCGGTAGTACCGGGAAATGCCTTCGGCAGCAACGGGGACGGATTCATCAGATGCTGCTATGCGGCTAGTATAGGCAATATTGAGCAGGCCATTGAGCGTATGGGCCGGTTTTTACAGCGCCACGCCTATGATAATTTAGAAAATAAGGGAGCTTAAAGGAAAAAGAATTGGCTCGAAAACACCAGGAAAACAAAGGAATAATGCGATAATTCCCAAGAGGAATTATACTTAAAGAGTGGAACCTCCTTTATAGACAAGGAAATTTGGTACTCTGTTAACCCTAATTCTATATATTATCGTCGGTTAAATTTTCGTATGACTGCGTTGTCGTCAATCGCAATACGTCCAGTATTACTCATTCCTCTGACGCCCAGTGACGGGCTAATGCGGCGGTGCCAGGACGGCAAGGAGCCGCCGCCTTGCCCTACAAAAATTTTCCTCGACGAGTAATACACAGAATTAGGGTTAACAGAGTACCGTCTATAAGGGAGGTTATACATTGCTGGGTGAATTTACCAACGAAGAGGTGGAGCTGCTTAATGCCTTTACAGCGCTAAAACCGGGTGGACAACGGGAGATAAAAGAATATATGAGCTATGTACTGGGCAAACAATATAAGCGCGAGGTCAAAGTCTCTGTTTTCAATAACAAACTTTTGCACAACCTGTTCCACAGCCTGCTCCATATTGTTGAAAAGGAAGATTTTGACCTGATACTGGTCGGTAAACGTGTTGCCCAGATAAAGGAGTTGTACTACGCGATTTTTGAACAGGTTCACAACCGCTATGCCGAGATGGTTCCCGAGTTGGACAGCAACGAAGTGGTGAGGGAGTTCGCCCGGATCGGTTTTGAAAATCTGAATTCAGCCCTGGCTAAAGGCAAGCAGGAGATGATTCGGCTGGAAATAGTAGACTTTTACCAGGAATACAATAAACTCGCGCAAAGGAGAGACGCCAGACAGATTGTTGCAGTATAATAGTTCTTGAAATATATTGAAGCAATGGGGGACGCTCAATGAAACTAAGATTCTTAGGTGCGGCCAGGACGGTTACCGGGTCCTTCCATTTGGTGACTACGGATAAACTGTCTTTTGCCGTAGATTGCGGATTGTTTCAAGGACCCAAGGAGTTAAAAGAAAGGAATTATGGGGATTTCCCCGTCGATCCCGCTACTA
>JBDKUE010000053.1:0-13562 GCA_039679855.1 Syntrophomonas sp. | reverse complement strand
AGTTGACAGAGTTATGGCTTCTTCGCTCCAGCTTCGTCGCCAAGTGATACCTACTGCTTATCTCGAAGCTCAAGAGGTAACGCGCTAATTCGCATCCATGCAACGCCGACAGTGTATCGGCTAGTGCCGATGAATCGAAAGGCAAAGCCTTGACCATCGGCCTCAGTAGCACGCTCGCACCGTCCATGGTGCTCGACCTCTTTCGCTTTCTCGCCTTCGCAGGGTATCACTAGGCTCCTGCGCAAGTTGCTCAGAATCCATAACTCTGTCAACTGCGAAAGTTGAGTAAACAACACCGGCACGGTTGATGCCACTTCAGGCATTTACATGGCCCCATGGGAATATACCTGAATTGTACCGATGGGCCAGAGTCCGCCTGGGCCTGCCCATCAGGAACAAAATAGCAGGAGGCGATTTTATGCCCGGTGAATACTATCAACTGCGCCGTTTCATGGAGACTCTGGAGAACTACCATGAGGGCTATCCACTGCTCTGTTTACCCTCTCCGGAAGACTCCAGAGATTACCAGTACCTGCGTTTAATGGGGGCGTCTGTGGCGGAGCCGACCGCCATTGATTATCGAGCTAAACTGCCGCCGGTTTTTGACCAGGGAGAGCGAGGGTCCTGTGTAGCCTGCGCATCTACCTGGACGCTGAAAGCCTATGAAGAAATCGCCCAGGGCGACTATCCGCCCGCAGGCCTATCTGCTGCTTTCTTGTACAGCATGTGCAAAAAGATTGACGGCATGCCCGCCGAAGAAGGGACCACACCAAGGGCAGCCTTAAAGGTTTTGAAAAATAATGGCGTTTGCGGTGAAAAAATGATGCCTTACCACCTTTTAACCGAACTTTCAGCTCCCCATACGCCTCAAATTCCAGATCCCGCCCTGGCGGCGGCCCAGGCTTTTAAGATCCAGTCTTACGCCAGCTTATGCGGCTATGCCGACCGGGATAGAAACCAGGCCCTTCCGGCAATTCGGCAAGCCCTTCAGCAGCAGGGCCCCCTGCTGCTGGCTTTGATGGTGAGCGAAAATTTTATCCCCGATGAACAGGGGATGCTGCCCCTTCCCCAGGGACTTCCTCGCGGAGGACATGCGGTGGGAATAGCTGGTGATCTGCCGGAACGAGAAGCCTTAATCCTGCGCAATTCCTGGGGCGCCTCCTGGGGTCAGGACGGTTATGCCTATCTTCCTTACGGGTGGCTGGAAGCCAAAAATGGAGGAGGATGGCAGGTGTTTGAAGCCTGGACCGCTGTGGATATGGCTGTGACCAGGCCGGCCTCCCGCATTGAAATTTCAGCCGGAGCTGCGTCCATGCTGGTGGATGGTGTGGAGGAGGTCATGGAACACCCCGCATTTGAAAATGAAAAACGTCTTCTTATGGCTCCGGTTCGCTCATTGGCTTCAGCCATGGGCTACCAGATTAGATGGTACGGCAAAAAGCTGGTATTGATTAAACCCAACTAGCACATAGAGGGTCGGACCTGATTTATGGCAATTACTGCTTTTAATTAACATCACTGCCTGTTTTAATCTTATACAGGCCAGTCAACCCTCTTTTAACTCTGGGACATGCTAAGGATACAGCACCGGGCGGACGCTATTGTTTTTGGCAAAGATTCATCGAATAGAACCATGTTCGAAAGATATCAAAAAGATTCTTCCGTTTTTACCAGGAACATATGCACAAATAGCGAAAAAAGAGTTATGATCAGTTGATAAAACAAGACGATTTCAGATTCCAAATGCTTAGTGGGAGGGATAAGTATGTATGAAAAGGCTTTGGTGGCGGTTGACGGTTCGCAACATTCTTTTAAAGCAGTGGCTACAGCAGGGGACCTGGCCCGCCAGGGTGCAATAAAAGAGGTATTATTGATATACGTCATGAATTTCCCCACTCCCCGGGTAATGCCGGAAGGTATGAGTCTTGATTTTACTCCTGCTCAATACCACAATGAACTCATTCAAGCGGCGGAGATAATAACCGAAAAGGCCAGAGAGCAATTGGGACCGGGGGTAAATGCCAAGGTCATTATTGATTCAGGCCCGGCTCCGGAAATGATCCTTCAAGAAGCTGAAAAACATAATATTGAATTGATTATTATCGGCAACCGGGGCTTGAACCAGCTGCAAAAACTGCTGCTGGGCAGTGTGAGCAGCCGGGTGGTCTCACTGGCCACTTGCCATGTTCTGGTCGTCAAATAAAATAAATGAAAAAGTGGAATTATAGTTGAAAATAATGATTAATTAATCAAGCCATTTAGCTCTTTCAGACAGGGAAAAGATCTTTGTTTAAAGAATATTTGCTAGATATTAGAAGTAATAATTAGGCGGGTTGGCTAAAGACTATGGGCTGGAGGCATGGTAACCGCTTAAAACAGGGTCTGGACCGGGATAAATAAAGACCTGGGGCGAGTAGGTAAAAAATGACCTTCAGCTAGCGAAGTAGAGAACGGAGGTGGAGATCAGGGTGAAAGTTCAGTTCTTGGGCAGTGGTGATGCCTTTGGCAGCGGGGGGAGGCTGCAGAGCTGCATCCTGGTGGAAAGTGGAGAACGGCAGTTTCTGGTTGATTGCGGAGCCTCGGCAATGGTTTCCCTGAATAAATATGGAGTTGATCCGAATAAGATAAGCCTGATTATGGTCAGCAATCTGCATGGGGATCACTTTGGGGGAATACCTTATTTTATTATTGACGCCCAGCTCAACCAGAAGAGGAAACAAAATATTACTCTAATAGGGCCGACCGGGCTTAAAAAACGCTTTGATCAGGTTATGGAAGCCGCTTTTCCCGGCTTTCTTAAAAGCAAGCTGAGTTTTGAACTGGTAAAAGTTGAACTAAATCCGGCTGACCATTTCATTATCTCGGGAATGTCAATCTCCACTTTTGAAGCCCTATCTGGTGAAAGTGATACTCACTTGATCTACCGGATTGAATCCCAGGGCAAAGTATTTGCCTATTCCGGTGATACTGACTGGACTGACAAGCTGGTAACCGCAGCTCAGGGGGCGGACTTATTTGTGGCCGAATCGTATTTCTACGCTAAAAAAGTGAAGCATCACCTTGACTATCGGACCTTGATGGCTAATTATAGCCGCCTGGGCGCCAAGAAGGTAATTATAACCCATATGGGGCAGGAAATGCTGGAGTACCTGCACGCCCTTCACAGCGAGTATGCCGAGGATGGAAAAGTAGTTGAGTTTTAAACCGGTTTTATAGGTACCCGGTACTTAAACGACTGATAATTATATCTATACAGGGGGGAGAATTGAACAATGGACCCCAAGAAAGCACTCTTGAAACTAACTGGATTTCTTGTGACATTCGCTGTAGTGATAGCTGTGGTAATACTCGTTTTATATTATTGAGCAGCGCCTGGAGCGAAAAAGGGAGGGACCGGATCATGGGAGTGACTATTTATACTAAAACCGGGTGCCCTTATTGTGCGGCAGCCCGCCAGTATCTAGAGGGGCAGGGAGCTTCTTTCCAGGAGATCAATATATCTCAACAGCCTAATAAAAAAGAGGAGCTTATCAAAGTATCGGGAGGCGCGCAAGTCCCGGTCATAGTTGAAGGCGATAAGGTCACAATTGGCTTCAATGGCGGTGGCTGAGGTGTATGAGATACCAGCCCGTGTGGTTTAACAATCAGAGAATAGGGACGCCGGTACTGCTAAAAGGCGTCCCTTTGGCTTTCTAGGGGCGGTGCTCTGTTGGGCGTGTTGAACCAGGTAAGGGGGTATTTTTAAAGCTGCTTGTAACCCGGTCCCTAAGTAGCATAGAATGATGAAAGGATTGAAGGGACTGCCAATTATCAAGCGGCCCCTGAATTCGGGAGGAATTGACTATGGGTAATAGCAGGCTGGATCTGGCCCATACCAGGACAGTAAATCGGGGCAAAATTATTATAGCCGGACTCCTGGTCATTATCCTGGCCTTAACGGCCGTTTTCGGCATATCCGCTTATGTGGGTTGGAATCTCACCCATCCGCAGCGTCAGGCCCTCGACGCCAATCCCGGCACTCTGGGGCTTATATACCAGGATGTAATCTTTAACAGCCGGGTGGACGGGTTGACTCTGAAAGGCTGGTTGATACCGGCTAAGGGAAGCCAAAAAACGGTGATATTTGCCCATGGTTATGGAGAAAACCGCCTGAATAACGGCGTGCCCATACTGCCCATAGCCAGGCATCTAGTAGACACCGGCTACAATGTATTGATGTTTGATTTTAGAGGCAATGGAGAATCTGAAGGAAACCTCACTTCGGTTGGGCAGTATGAAGTAAGGGATCTGCTCGGCGCCATTGACTATGTGGCTGCCCAACCCGGATTGAATGAGCAGATAATACTGTTTGGATTTTCAATGGGGGCATCAACGGCCATTATGGCCGGATCTCGCGAACCTGCGGTCGCCGCTGTCATAGCCGACTCACCTTTTGCGGATCTCAAGTCCTACCTGGCTGATAATCTCAATGTATGGTCGGGACTGCCAGATTTCCCTTTTAACCGGACGTTCTTTATGGTCACGCCATTAATAACCGGACTGAAGCCCGGCTCGGTCAGCCCCCAGGGGGAGATTCCGCTTATGAACGGACGCCCTGTGCTCCTGATACATGGGGACCAGGATGTAGATATACCGATTTCCAACAGTGAAAGCCTGCTTCGGGCTTATCCTGATGCAAAACTCATCAGGTTCCCGGGAGGAACCCATGTTAAAAACTATCAAACCAACCCGGGACTTTACCTGGAAATCATCGACACCTTTTTAGATTCGGTGAAGCCGTATGTCGCTTCACAATAAACCTGCTGTCTCTAAGCCGCTATTTTAAAACTTACATACTATGAGGAGGACTTTCAAATGTTGTTATGGCACGCAATAATACTGGGCATTGTGCAGGGGCTGGGGGAATTTCTGCCTATATCCAGTTCGGCGCACCTGTGGATTTTACCCTGGTTGTTCAAATGGCCGTATGCGGGACTCACTTTCGATATTGCCTTGCATGTGGGCACCTTAATAGCAGTAGTTGCATATTTTTGGAGAGACTGGTGGGTGCTGGTCATTAGCGGGGTGAGCGATGTACGCAGCCAGGAAGGAAAGCTCTTCTGGTATCTGGTTGCTGCCACCATCCCCGGGGCTCTGGCTGGATTTCTGCTGGAAGATTCTGCTGAGACCCTGTTTCGCCAACCCGTGCTAATTGGCGTAGCATTGATAATAATGGGTGCAATTTTATTCTGGGCTGACAGACAGGGCAGCAAAGTATTGAAACTGGATAGTATGGATTTTCGCACTGCTATAATCATCGGTTTATCCCAGGCCCTGGCCATAATTCCCGGCGTATCCCGCTCCGGCATTACCATGAGCGCCGGGTTGTTGACCGGTTTAACCCGGGAGAGCGCAGCGCGCTTCTCATTTCTACTTTCCACTCCTATCATTTTCGGAGCCGCTCTGGTTAAGGTGCCAAAGCTGCTTGCCAATCCGGCTATGATGGATTCAAGCTTTTTCGTCGGAGTTGTAGTATCCTGCCTGGTCGGCCTGCTGAGTATCGGGTTTTTAATGCGCTTCCTGCAAACCCGTAATTTCTTGCCCTTTGCGTGGTACCGCTTCGCTCTCGGGGCCTTGGTAATCATCGTAGCCCTGCTGCGTTAATTGTGAACGAGTTCGGGGACGGTGACACAACAAAAACGTCCCCCTGTGTCACCGTCCCCGAACGCATTTTTATTTCAAAGTTGATATGGGCAGGATGTCTGTGATCTTGAATATGAGGCAGTTCTTCAAAGGGAAGCGTTTGTACCTGGTCTGGTCCAATCTGTCCCTCATCCGCTGGTAATTGGGGCCGCTGGTTTCGTCCCCGATCATTTCAACTGCCACTCGAATGCCTTCTTTGGTTTGAGACTCGTCAAAAGTAAGCACCATGAACACCCCTTTGCGGGTAGTGCGGAGATTGGCATAAGTCCGGTCGGCTCCAAAACGTGCGCAGAGTATGGTTTCATCATCGACCATTTCTAAAACCGAAATAACCGCTACATTGACGTTGTAATCCTTATCGACCGTGCTCAGGGTGGTGCTGGGCAGGTTGCGGTTTAAAAGCTCACGGGCTTTATCCAGCATGGCCTTATCCATAGAAAATCCGCCTCCTTTTTCCATCCGTATATACTACTAGTATAGTTCTAGAAGAAGAGTTTTTATCAGTTTTTCGTTCCATAAAAAATCAGGACCAGCTTGTAAAGCTGGTCCTTACCAAACGAATCTGTTTGGGATTATTTAGCAGCAGCAGCTTCCGCTGTCGTGTTTGGGCATTTTGGCCATCACTTCGGGAATCATCTCCACCAATTTCGCAATCGAGCCTTTTTGGGCCAGGGAATAGACCTGGACTCCGGATTCGTCGATGATGAGCAGGGCGGTGGGCGATACGGACAAGCCTCCAGCTCCACCCTCTCCATGGCCTACACCCTGCTGGGGGGCGTTGCCCTCCCCGCCGCCGCTTCCGAATCCCATGCGTACTGCAAGCAGGGGGATAATGGTCTTGTTGTTGCTGATGATGGGTTCTCCGACAACGGTTTTGGAGTTAGCCAATTCTCCCATTTTAGTCATTATAGCTTCCAGGCTTTCTTTAAGCATATTGTATAATCTCCTTTCCTTTTCTCTTAAACTTTATCTTCGGTAACCATTTGGCTCTGACCGGTTTGCTAAACAAGAACTGCATCCCTATGCCAAGAATCTGGGCTATTATTACCCGTCCCCGAATGTACCCATTGATGTCCAAAACGGTCTGGGAATAATCGGGCTGGAGGTTTATGGTATTGCCGCAACCCAGGAATCTGGTAAGAAGTGCAGCCATAGCGGTTACATCAGGCTCTTCAAATCCATAGCGGCCGCTCAAATTGATATCCAGACGCAAAGCCTTTATCAACCTGCGCAAGAAGCGGGTAAAAGAAACTATCAATGAACGGTTCAAGTAATCTGATAGGGCGCCCCTTTGCCGTTTGCGCTTCGGCTTTTCTGATTTAGAATCAGTCCCGGATTTCTTATTGTCCGAACCTAAAGCCTTGCCAAAACCGAACAAGATTATTTGAGAGTTGAATCCCTCCCTGTCGTAGGATGCCCTGAATCCCAACATGCCTAACGCCCACTTAAGTTCAGCCGTGATATCAAGGGCGGGTTGATTTTGGGCCTGCAGCCCAAAGCGCCAGGGCAAAATGAGTATGGCTGCCACTATGAGCAAAAATACGCCAAGAATATATAAAATTACTATCAACGGCTCCCCCCTCTCTTAAGCCCGGGAATCAACCCCATATCCCGGACCAGGCTGGCGGTTCCCCGCAGCAACCTGGGGAGCTGACGGCCGGCCGCCGGGATAAGAGAAAGCCCGGGGATCTGTCTGGCCCCCCATAGGAAAGGCTGCCAGACCTGCTTTTGACTTTTCCAGTAGGAAAGCTCGGAATAATCGCCGCCGGGATCCTGGTGCAATACACGATATATAAGCTGCTGCCTTAAAAAGGGCAGTTCTGCCGGCAGAGAGATTTCTGTTTCTTCGCTCAGCTCCAACCAGAGCAGTTTCAGCTGGCCGATTTCCCGCCGGCAATGGGGGCAGGAACCCAGGTGCCTTTCCAGATCAGCTTTCTCAGCGGTGTTTAGTTCGCCATCAAGGTACATTTGCAGCTTATCTGTATCGCAGTTCATAATTAAACCTCCCAAGCATAGTATGATGCCAGATCCTTACGAAGCAGGCTGCGGGCTCTAAAAAGATGGGTTTTCACCGTTCCCAGGGGGATGCCTGAAGTATCGGCTATTTCCTGATAGGTCATTCCCTCTTGATGGCGTAAAACCACTATCAGGCGATAGACCTGGGGAAGGCGTTTTATTGCTTCCTTGAGTATTTGACCGGTTTCCTGCCATTCGATTTCCCGGGCCGGGTCGTCCCTGGCCGCCAGGGTGTCGGCCAGAGTAGCATTTCCATCCGCGATCGGTTGGTCCAGTGATAGGGGAGAGGTAAGCTTGGGCATATTATCAATGGCCATGTTTACGGTTACCTGGCGCAGCCAGGGCTTAAAAGGACGGCCCAGTTGATAGGATGACAGGTTGTTAAAAACCTTGAAAAAGACTTCCTGAGTCAAATCCAGGGCGTCTTCACGCTGGCTGGTAAAGCTTAAGCACAGCTTGAAAACGTAGCCTTCATAGCGGCGCATCAGCTCCTGGCAGGCGTCTTCCTGTCTATCTTTACAGGCGGCAATTATTTCATAATCATCCCTGGCCACCGGGGAGCCTCCTCTCACTCATCAATTATCTATACCGGAACAAAGATAAAAAAGTTTCAAGGAACAGCTGCTCTACAATAACTAATTCTTACCGTGAACCAAATTAAGCAATCATTGCTGGATGAATAAAGCCGGCTGCAATACCGGAAGCAAACAGTCGGCCTCTTAAGCGATATCATATTTTTATACAGGGAGCTTTATTAATCCCCAGAGTTCATAAAGCCCTTTATTAAACCAGGGATAGCTTCGCGGGCCACTTCCGGCCGGGCCCCCCCGGAAAGCACCATCAGGGTTGGTTTTCCCCCCGCGATGCGGTGAACCAGGCTGCCCAGGTAGGGGTAGGCGGCCTGGCTGAGCCTGAACGCTCCGTAATCGTCGTTGTGGGAATCGTGGCCGAAAATTAAAATTAGAAACTCAAAATCAAAAGGCCGATTAAACGCATATTCCAGCTTATTTATAAAGACTTCGTCAGTGGCGCCTCCAATCCCATAATCATAGTTGTTCCACTCGTAGTTTTCCTGGTCCACCATTCCGGAATGAAAATTAATGTGGATTACATCCGGATCGCCTCCCAGTAGATCTCTGGTTCCATCCCCGAAATGGGGATCCACATCTATGATCAGAAACTTCTTTACACCCATTTGCTTGAGACGAAGAACGGCCATGGCAACATCGTTGAAAAAACAAAACCCCCAAAATTTATTGCGACTGGCGTGATGACCGGCAGCCCCAATAAAGCAAAAGGCCATGTCCAGTTCATCCTGCTGGAGGAGCTCGGCCGCTTCAACCACGCCTGCTGCTGAAAGCAGCGAGATGTCATACTCACCTTCATATTTTACCTCGGCGATCAGAGATGCGGTATGGGTGGCCCGAAGAAGGTCCAGCACGGTTTCATTGATCTCCGGGGTGTAAACCCCGACCCGACCTGATGCCACCAGGTCTTGCAGTGCTTCAAAACCCGGCCGAACCCGTTCCCGGAGGATATAATAACCGCTTTTGGCAAATTCTCCGTGATAAAAAACCCCGATACGCATGACTTCACCTCTTAATTCAGGCTACCTTAATGTTCCATGTTTGGCTGACATTATCCTGCCATTGGTAAAGATAAGGGGGTAAGGTACTTTTCTACCTTACCCCCAGGGGATTTTATTTTTTGGGATCAAGCAGGGGTTCGTCGATTCCAGCCAGGTTGCGGGCATAATCAGCGTACTTCTCAAAGGGGGTGTTGGCCCTGACCACCAGACGGGCGCCATCCGGTGAACCACCGCCGTGCATGCAGCCGGGTATTCCGGCTCCCACCGTCAACCATTCCACTAAACGGGCTGCGCGTGCCCTGGTTTCAGCCGAAACCTCGCGGCCCGCCTTGACATATTTCTGAACCAGGGGTCCATAAAGAGGGTGGGTAAAATCAACATATGATGGGAAGCACCCGGTCTCAACGATCCCCCCGCCGACATCCTGGCACAGGCGTTTGGTTTCATAGGGCAAAGTAGCCACATGCACCTTGTTGGTGTGGGCCAGGAGAGAATCCGCTATCCAGCTGCCGGCTGAGCCCTTTCTTCCCATGGCCATAGCCCCGATCCCCAGTCCAAAGGTAGTTTCGTTGTTTATGGCCATTTGCACCATTTTATCCATAAAGGTTTTAGACGAAAGCCCGTTAGCGCGGGCAATAAGGGTGGCCGCTCCCACCATTACATCTCCCTGACCGGACACACAGGCCCCGATGCAGGCCCGGTAATTGGCTGTAAAATATTCTATCACCCGGCCGGTGTACTTGTACTCACCACACATGAATACCCTTTCATTGGGAACGAAAACATCTTCAAACATTAAATAGGCCTGGGTTATACCGGTGTTTAGCGTATCGAAGCCTTCATCGTGCAGTTCTCTCTCATCACTGGGGTGGCGGGTTTCCACTATAGTAAGACCCTCTATATCCCGCGGAACTACGCAAGCCAGGGCGTAGTCCTTATCCTCTTCCCGGTAAGCGCCGCCGGGCAGCAAGAATATTTCGTTGGATGCTGCCACCCCGCAGATCATGAGTTTGGCCCCGCGAATTACGATGCCGTCATTGCGGATTTCGGTGATGCGTACACTGCTGTCTGGGTCGGGCTGTTGGGAGACTTTTAAACTGCGATCGCCTTTGGCGTCGGTTAAGGCTCCCGAAACTACCAGGCCGTTTTGCTGGGCTTTGACGATCCATTTCTTGAGCCGCTTCTGGTAGCTGGTCCCCAATTCGTCATCCATGTCTTTGCAGACATTCCACATGACATTCTGGGCGTTCCACCCCACACAGAGGCCGCCGGTGCAGGAGCCGGTAAGGCGGAACATCATCCGCTTAAACTTGGAATTGTACATGATTTCATCAAGGCTTTGCATCATGGAATTGAAGCGGTGGATGGGTTCTTTAATAAAGGGCGACTGGGCCGTAAATATCTCACTGGTTTGGGGGGCGAAAGCCGCGTCAAAAGCCCGGGCGTGGCTTTCCACGGTCCGCCGGGTGGCGGGATGGGTGGTCACGTTGCAGATCAATTCCCCGAATTTGTAGATATTGGGACGCATTGACTTCAAGGATTTTAAATAATCGTCTCTGGTCTTTAGCGCCATTGTACCTCCTCCTTCTTTCTTTTCTCTCTTGCCCAATTAATAACACGGCGGAAGAGCTATTAAATGAAAAAGGCTCACCCGGAGCGCAGGCAACACCTCCTTTTCCTGCAAAAGGCGGTTAGCGGGTTTAAATAGAAATACTTTGAAAATACAACGGCTTTTTTGCTGCGAGCGTTTTAGAAAAGATAAATATAACGTAGAACTGCTGCCGGTACTGCCGCTCGACTGTACCGGCAAGCGAGTCGCTTTGATAGGATTGCCCTTATTGTATCAATAAACGGTTGGGATTCCTAGCCTACGGCCGGGTTTATACCTGCCCCGGGAAGAAATACCAGGGAGGCTTTCTCATGCTAATTATATGGTTATGGTATCAATTACCGGCGTCGCCTGGCCAATGGAAACCTGAGTTATATATAAACATATTCCGGGAAAGAGGTTTTAACTTCTCTTAAATAAGCCTGTAAATAAGCTGCCGTTTCCTAACCCCAACGGACCAGGGAAACAGTTTTCTTTTTTTTCTTTCTGTTCATCAATCCTGACCATTAATTAAAGACATTCATATAATAGACCATAATGTACAATACAAGGATAGAAATATGAAAACCAGATCCGTGCGCTTGTATATACCTTCCACTTTGGCCTCGGGTTTCGAATCAGGAGATGTATGCCCGGTTTGCCTGGGGAAAAAGAAAATGCCGCTTGGCATAGAGGTAATGGAAAGGGATTCAAAAAAAGATGAAAATACGGTGCTGATAAGCCCGGAACTGGCCCGGCACCTTGGACTGCCCGGCAGTATGCGCCTCAACGCCCGGACCCTCGGAAAGACCATACGGCTGGGACCGGTAGTGGGCATCCTGGCCAGGCCGTTTAATAAACAGCGGCATAGCTTTGGACCCCAGGACAGGTTCCTGCGCAGCTTATTGATGAGAATGAAAGAGCTGGACGGGCTAGCTTTTGTTTTCTCCCAGCAAAATATTGATCTGGAGCGTAAATGCATACACGGTTATTATCTAAGCCGGGACATGGAAAGCTCCTGGATCCGCCACAGGTTTCCCCTTCCGGATGTGTATTATAATCGTTATTTTCCAGGGGCCAATGTTCTGCGCTCCCGGGACCTGGCTAATATGCTCTCCCGGTATGGAGTAAAAAGCTTTAACAGCGCAGTGGGAAATAAATGGAATGTATTCCGGCAGCTCAATAAGGAGCGGGATATTGCCGGACATCTGCCGGAAACTCGCCTGATGGTTTCCCCGATTTCCCTGGCTTCCCTGCTCAATAAATATTCAGGAGTCTATGTGAAGCCGGCGAATGGCTGTAAAGGGCGCGCTATAAGCAGGGTAACCAGAAAACAGGGACGCTACCTGGTGAAAAATAACCAGGATAGATTCGGTAAAATCCTGGGTTCGGTCCAGGAGGTGTACAGCTGGCTGCGCTCGGCCAATCCCAACGAAATTATGCTGGCCCAGCAGGCTATAAAAGCCCCCAAAGGGCAAAACCATTTCGATGTCCGAGTAATGCTGCAAAAAGACCGGTACAATCATTGGGCGGTAACCGGCATCGCCGCCCGTGAAGGTGTCAGCGGGCACGTGACAACTAACCTACATACTGGAGGCAAGGCCGCCGCTTTGGATAAAGTGCTGCAAGCCAGAAATATGAGTAATGATGAAATTGATGGTATTGTCGGGGAAATAGTTCGCCTGGCTCTGCGCATAGGGCGGACCCTCGAGAAAAGGTCTTCGGCCCTGGGAGACCTGGGTTTGGACTTCATAATTGACGAGAAGGGCAAGGTCTGGTTCCTGGAAGTAAATCCCAAACCAGGCCGCCGGGCATTCAGTTATATCAGCAAAGAGGTCAGAAAGATAGTGGTGTCACGGCCGATGGACTATGCCTCCTACCTGGCCGGCTTCTAGCGCCCAGAACGAACTCTTGAGCCGAATGGCGGCTCCTTGCCGTCCTGGCACCGCCGCACTAGCCCGTCCGTGGGCGTCGCCTGCGTCTCCGAACTCGTTTTGTCGAAATGTTTGACAGGATGGAGCCATTTATGGTCCGCATTGTCTATGGTATAATTTATAAAAGAGAACTCATTAATTTACGTACAAGTAAATAAGGGAGGGATCGTTATGTCGGAAGGAATGAAACAGTATCGCGGAAAGGTTTATCACGAGCTTCTCCAGCAGGCAGGTTTTAGCGTCGCTTATGACGGGGACATGAAGGATGGCAAACCGGAAGGTTTTGGGAGAGCCTATTATAAAGATGGCAGGATATATGAAGGACAGTGGAAAGACGGCCAGTACCATGGGCAGGGATGTCAGTATTATCCCAACTTGAATTTGTGGTATGAAGGGGAGTACAACAACGGCAAGCGGGAAGGATTTGGCAAGGCTTATTTCGAAGACGGCAAGTTGTCCTTCGAAGGACAGTGGAAAGACGGAAAACCGGTAAAATAAACATAAAAGGGCATCCCGCCTGGGATGCCCCTAGTTTTTCCACAGAGCTTTTATCCCTCTAAATTTACTCCTCGTCCTCTCTTCCCGACCTCTTTTCAGGCAGCATCTTTCGTGCTGGAACCAGGGTGCTCCATCCTGGTTTTAATTCCAGATAGCGCAGCTGGCTGGCAACAGCAATAAGTAAAATGAATGCCAGGCTGACTATGACCCCGGTTCGCTGCAGGGGCATAAAAGCCGCTCCCACAATAGTAAGAAC
>JBDKUE010000139.1:0-4816 GCA_039679855.1 Syntrophomonas sp. | reverse complement strand
TACTCACCCGTCCGCCACTAAAATTAAGATTCGCAAGCTTCCTCTTAATCTCCGTTCGACTTGCATGTGTTAAGCACGCCGCCAGCGTTCGTCCTGAGCCAGGATCAAACTCTCCATAAAAAGTTTGATATTCCTAGCCTTCGTACTTAAACTTTGGCTGGTTTTTTACTTAAAGAGCCGTTGATTTTTACATCAACTTTTTTCGCACTTAAGTCTTGCTGTTCTGTTTTATCAAGAACCTTGGGCTCCCTTTCGGATTCCCCTGCTCGCCTCACTTTGCTTCCTCACTCCTGGCTTTTTCGAGCCTTTGGTGTCGGTCGCTCTGCCCGGCGCGCAAGAATTATATTATCATGCCCCACATGGTCTGTCAAGCTTATTGGAACTGATTTTATTAATTTTCGCAAAGTTCCCGGTTATATCGTCATTTTCCCTGAGTAAATCTATATAAATCAGATTCGCCACTCTTGAAATTGACGTAATTACTGGGCACGTCGCCCACAATTATGGTCTCGGCCAGTGGTACAGTACTGCCTACTTCAACTTCATCAGACAGGTACGGTACCGCTACTTTCATTTTGGTGACTATATTCATTGATATAAGATGTCTGGTCTGGTTTATCCCTGCCTGTTCGAAACGGTCCTCTAAATCGACATGAACTTCACTGGATGGAATAATCTTAACACTCATGGTTGGGCCCCAGGCAGCAAGTATCTTTAAGCCGCTCAACTGGCCAATGGGGATATCGACAGTGTCTTCTTTCATTTCCCCCATCGAATGGGAGAGAACTTGAACCGTGCTGGCTATCAGCCGGTTGAGCACAACCGTATTCGGCTGGATAAGCACGATCTTTCCGTCATTGTCTTTGTGAATTACCACCATATCGTCGTATTTTACCTGGGCCACTACTTCTTCATTGACTATCCGGTTTAAAATCTCGGTTCCCTGCAGTTGAACGCTGGACTTGGATAACTGCAAAATGCTGGCTTTCAGTCTGAAGTCAATATATAAGAAAAAAAACAGGACAATAAGAAAAGCTCCCACCCAGATTACCTTTTTGGGTTTTCTTCTTCCAAATCTCATTCCATCGCCTCCGCTGGTACAGTATATGAAAAACAGGAAGCATTAGATATGTATATTTTTCTTATCCTATATATATTGCGCTTCGTAATTATCTTAACGACTGTTCCTTTTTTGAAAAAAAACGGATGGTAGGCTAAACTAATCTACGAAGGAGTTGAAAGAGATGGATGTGAGAGTGCGTTTTGCGCCCAGCCCAACCGGCAGTCTTCATATTGGGGGAGCACGAACTGCCCTTTTTAACTGGCTTTTTGCCCGGCAGAACCAGGGCAAGCTCATTTTGCGGCTGGAGGATACCGATGCCGGTCGTTCCACCGAATATTCGGCCCGGGGTATCGTGGAAGGGCTGAGGTGGCTCGGACTGAACTGGGATGAAGGTCCAGCGGTAGGAGGAGAATACGGCCCTTATTACCAGAGCCAGCGTCTGACTACCTATAATATATACCTTAAAAAGTTGCTGGAAAGCGGGCAGGCTTATTACTGTTTTTGCTCGACCGAAGAACTGCAAAAGGAAAAGGAAGAAGCTCAAAGGCAAAAAGCTACATATAAATATAGCAGACGCTGCCGCATTCTTTCCCAGGGCGAAGTTGAGGCCCGTCTGGCTGCCGGTGAAAAGCCGGTGATCCGTTTGTCGGTGCCTTCTGATGGCATTACCGTAGTTGAAGACCTGGTTAGAGGCCGCGTGGAATTCGCAAACAACCTCTTTGATGACTTTATCATCGCCAAATCCGACGGCTGGCCAACCTATAATTTTGCCGTGGTGGTTGACGACTATACCATGAAAATCAGCCATGTAATAAGAGCCGAAGAACACCTCTCCAACACTCCCAAACAGATGTTTATTTACCGGGCCCTGGGCTGGCAGGCGCCCTCTTTTGCCCACGTATCCATGATCCTTTCCCCGGACCGGAGCAAGCTTTCCAAACGCCATGGGGCCACCTCGGTTCAGGAATTTCGCGATCAAGGCTACCTGCCGGAGACCCTGGCCAATTACCTGGCTTTGCTGGGATGGTCTACCGGCCAGGACCGGGATTTTTGGGACCTGCCGGACATGATTAAAGAATTTAGTCTAAAGGATATATCCCGCTCCCCGGCTGTCTATGACGTTGAAAAACTGACCTGGATGAATGGTCATTATATAAGCGAATGCCCCACCCCAAGACTTGGCGATATATTGACAGGGGAGGCTGAGGCTAAGGGCTGGCCGGTTGGCAGCAACAAGGATTATTTCTTTAAGGCTATTGAACTTGTTAAAACCAGGGCTAAAACAACCGTTGAAATTCTAGCGCTGATTGAATATTTCTACGAGGAGCCCATAAACTACGATGAAAAGGGTTTGAACAAGTATTTCCGTAAAGATAATGCTCCGGTGCTGCTTCAAGCCGCTGAAGAACTGGTAGAGGAGTTGAACAATTTTTGCGCCGAAGCCCTGGAAGATGCTATTCGTTCTAAGGCCGCATCGATGGGGGTTAAAGCCGGGGACCTGATCCACCCTATCAGATTGGCGGTTTCAGGGCGGACCAATACACCAGGGCTTTTTGAAATAATGGCAGTTCTGGGCCAAGAAGTTTGTTTAAGTAGAATACGAGCCGCGCTGGCTTTTGTTGATTCCATAAAGGGCAACTGATGGTGGAATACGGCAAGCTCCAGTCCAAAATCAGTATAATGTTTCAAACCCTTTGACAAGAGTATTAGCCTGTATTATAATGATTATCGCGCGGGTAAGATTACCCGAAAAATAGCCGGTTGGTGTAATGGTAGCACGACTGACTCTGGATCAGTTCGCGAGGGTTCGAGTCCTTCACCGGCTGCCATATGGCCCCATCGTCTAGAGGCCTAGGATGCCGCCCTCTCACGGCGGAGACAGGGGTTCGACTCCCCTTGGGGCTACCAAGCTTATCCTTACAGAATAATGTAAGCAGCAATATATCGGGATTCATTCCCGGTCTTTTGTTTTTTGGGGAGAAAAAGGCCCGGAGCGTCAGCCCTGTAGCAATGGTATTTCCTGGAGGATTGTTGAAAAACCGTTTTGTGGTTAAAATAGAAAATGCGTGTTGCATTGATTTAGCAGCCCGCCAATTGAGAATGGAGGTCAATTCTAATGCGAACCCTGGTCGCTACCGCTCTTGCCAATTCCAAAGGCAATGACGTTTACTGCACGGCCCGAAAACTGGATGATCGTTATATGAAACTGCTGCGCCATACCGAGCGTCAGGTCCTGGAGGAGTTGGGGTTTACTTTTATCAGGCTGGTTTCTTTGGAGTATCCGAATGTTAAGGGACACGCCATCTTTTTTGAAGGTCACATGGATGAAATGCTAAGAGCCTTAAAGAGTTTGGAAAAAGTATACTAAAATCAAAACAGCCGGAACAACATTTGCGAGTATATTGTTCTGGCTGTTTTATTAAGCTTTTAACCAATACGAATCTTTCCAAATTTGCGCTTGCCTACCTGAATAACCATTCCCTCTACAAGCACAATATTTTCGCTGACGAATTTTTCACCATTAACCTTGATTGCCCCCTGTTCCAACATTCTCCTGCCTTCACTGGTCGACTTCACCAATTGGTGGTCGCTCATAAGTTTGGGCAGCCAGGCTTCGCCTGCTTCAACCAGGATTTCGGGAACATCATCTGGAATATCCCGGCGAGAGAAGACCAGTTCGAATTTTTCCTGGGCCTGCTTGGCTTCTCCGGCACTGTGGTACATGCTTATTATTTCTCGGGCCAGGCGCATTTTGGCGTCACGGGGGTTGAGTTCTCCACTGTCCATAGCCTGCTGCAATCCCTGCAGTTCCTTTAATGAAACCCGGGTTAAAAGCTCAAAATAGCGTATTATCAGGGTATCGGGTATAGACATGGTCTTGCCGAACATCTCATAGGCTTCATCATTAACCCCTATATAATTGCCCAGGCTCTTGCTCATTTTTTGCACCCCGTCGGTGCCTTCCAGAATGGGCATCATCAAGGCCACCTGGGGTTCCATTCCATATTCTTTTTGCAGATTGCGCCCCACTAGGAGATTAAACTTTTGATCAGTTCCCCCCAGTTCAACGTCAGACTTCAACTCAACTGAATCATAGCCCTGCATAAGGGGATACATAAACTCATGGATCCCTATGGGCAGGCCTTCTTTATAGCGTTTCGAGAAATCATCTCGCTCCAGCATGCGCGCTACCGTATATTTTCCGGCTAGATTTAATACATCCACCAGGTTAAGCGGCATAAGCCATTCACTGTTAAAATGAATAATAGTCCGCCCGGCATCTAAAACTTTGAAGATCTGCTCCTTATAAGTAGCCGCGTTGGCTATGACCTCTTCTTCCGTCAACTGTTTGCGGGTTTCTGACTTTCCGCTGGGATCGCCAATTCGTCCTGTAAAATCACCGATAATCAGGTGCACCTCATGACCCAGGTCTTGAAACTGGCGCAGCTTGTTGAGAACCACGGTATGTCCAAGGTGAATATCGGGAGCGGTCGGATCCAACCCCAATTTAATCCGCAGAGGGCGGCTTTCCTTTATAGCGCGAAATAATTTATCTTTCAACTCTTGTTCTGGCACGATTTCGGCCACTCCACGGCGAATAACGGCCATTTGCTCTTCTACTTGCCTTTTTATGCTACTTTCCACAAAATTACCTCCTTGCCATAAAAAATAATAGCACACTAAAATGAGTATGTGCAATAATTAGAGCATCGAAGCGTATGGTAGGTAATAGAAGTTTGGAATTTCGGTTAT
>JBDKUE010000178.1:0-20203 GCA_039679855.1 Syntrophomonas sp. | reverse complement strand
TCTTCTACGGTGATAACCCCGTCCCGTCCCACTTTTTCCATAGCATCGGAAATAAGGGTTCCGATATCAGGATCATCGGCGGAAATGGCGGCAACCTCAGCAATAGGTGATTTGGACTCTACCGGCTTGCTGATATTTTTGATTTCCTCAACGATAGCATTGACTGCTTTCTCGATACCCCGTCTCATAATCATGGGGTTGGCGCCGGCTGCTACGTTCTTTAATCCTTCTTTGATCATGGCTTGAGCCAGAACCGTGGCGGTGGTGGTGCCATCTCCGGCTACATCGTTGGTCTTTATAGCTACTTCTTTAACCAGCTGGCATCCCAGGTTTTCCCAGGGATCTTTGAGGTCTATATCACGAGCGATGGTAACACCATCGTTGGTAATCGTGGGGGATCCGAACTTTCTGTCCAGAACTACATTGCGGCCTTTGGGGCCCAGGGTAACTTTCACGGTATTGGCCAGGGTGTCGATGCCTTTCTCCAGGCCTCTTCTAGCCTCTTCGCTAAATTTGATTTCCTTGGAAACCATCTAAGAACCTCCTTTATGTTTTCAATTTCTCCTAGTTGAATTTGGCCAGGACATCGCGCTCGGAAACTATCAGCAGTTCTTCGCCGTCGATCTTTACTTCCATCCCGGCATATTTGGAAAAGATAACCTTGTCGCCTACGGACAGGTTGACGGGTACTCTTTCGCCTTTGTCATTGAGTGCGCCCGGCCCTACAGCCATTACTTCGCCTTCCTGGGGTTTTTCCTTGGCGGTATCGGGGACGTAAAGTCCGCTTTTGGTCTTTTGCTCGGCCACATCCAGAACCTTGATAACCACCTTGTCAGCCATGGGTTGAATCTTCAAAGGTATACCTCCTTCGTTTATTGTTTTATTGTTAGCACTCGTTAAGTGCGAGTGCTAATATTCTGTAATAATAATATAGGCGGGAGAGGGAATGTATTCAAATCACATAACCAGCTAAATCCGCCCGATATTTTTAATTAATAGTATGTAGCTGGATTTTGCTTTTTATTCCTTTAAATAACGCAGTTTTTTGAAATAGGTACACTGTCAACCCTATTTCTGTGTGTACTCAGCGAGGAAAAATTTCGTAGGGCAAGGCGGAGGGCGGCGGCTTCTTGGCGTCCTGCCACCGCCGCATTAGCCCATCCGTGGGCGTCTCACGGCTCCTTGCCGTCCTGGCACCGCCGCATTAGCCCGTCCATGGGCGTCAGCTCCTTGGCTTCCTGCCACCGGCAGCTCTTAATCTGGCACCGGCAGCTCCTTGCCGTCCTGGCATCGGCAGCTCTTTGCCATCCTGGCACCGCTGCACTAGTTCGTCCATGAACGTCGCTGCACTTGTCCGTCCGTGGACATCGCTTGCACTAGTTCGGTACTAGAGCTGGCCGCACTCGGTGGCACTGCCAATGAGGATGTCCAAACCGTGATCCAATGCAGGTAAGATAACCTCCAGGGATTCACGCACCCCTTTTACGCTGCCAGGCAGATTGATAATCAGGGTTTTCCCCCTGATTCCGGCCGCGGCCCGCGATAACATGGACTTGGGGGTTTTTTGCATGCCATAGGATCTCATGACCTCTGGAATACCCGGCACCAGCTTTTCAACCACCTGCAGGGTGGCTTCAGGGGTGACATCGCGCAGGCTAAACCCGGTTCCTCCCGAGGTAAGCAGCAAATCCAGCTTCAATTCATCGCATACCCGGCACATTTTCGACTTAATGAGTTCCATTTCATCCGGAATTATCTCATAATATTCGCACCGGTATGCTTCACCCAGCATCGATTGGATCTCCCGGCCGCTCAGATCTTCCCGTTCGCCTTTGGAACCCTTGTCACTCAAAATCAGAATGCCCAAACTATACATGTTGCATGCCTCCTTAAAAAGGGACGGACCTTTTGCTTCCCGGCTGGTAAACAAAAGGTCCGTCCCCCGTATTTCAATTCATTCACGGATTTGGTGTCCGCTCTTGCCGCCCAGCTTTTCGTCAAGGACCAACTCCCCGATTTCCATCCAACGGTCCACCGCTTTGCACATATCGTATATAGTCAGGGCGGATACGG
Organism: Syntrophomonas sp.; assembly: GCA_039679855.1. GTDB lineage: Bacteria > Bacillota > Syntrophomonadia > Syntrophomonadales > Syntrophomonadaceae > UBA5314. The sequence goes on along the minus strand of JBDKUE010000178.1, from coordinate 18,130 downwards.
CCGCAGCGGTTAGAGCTTCCATCTCTACGCCGGTTTTTCCGATATTTTTAACCTGGGTTTTTATGAGTATACGGCTCTGTTCTTCATCCACCGTAAAATTTACGTTTACCGAACTTAACAGCAGGGGGTGGCACATGGGAATCAACTGGTGGGTTTGTTTGGCCGCCATGATTCCTGCTACCTGGGCCACCGCCAAAACATCGCCTTTTTTTATGCCGCCACTCATTATCAATTTTAATGTTTCCGGCAGCATCTTGATTTCGCAACTGGCCCGGGCTTCCCGCTGGCTGTCGTTCTTTTCGCTCACATCCACCATGCGCGCGCGGCCTTGTTCGTTGATGTGAGTGAAATCCATATCTTATCCTCCAATTTGAAACATTTTACGCTGGTTTTGCCTGCCCCAACCTTCATCCATATGATGACGCTGGGGCTTCATGGCTATAGCCTTTTTGATGAGCTCCAGGAGTTCTTCATCACTGGCGCCTTCACGCATAGGCTGTTTCAGGTCAACTTCGATCTTGTGATGCAGGCATACCCGTAACTTACCGTCAGCAGTCAGACGAATGCGGTTGCACTCCCTGCAGAAGTGATTGCTCAATGGGCTGATAAAGCCCAGGGTGCCAAGACCGCCTTTTATGCGGAATTGCCGGGCCGGGCCATTGCCTTCCACCGGATCGGCCGGAGTCAGCTCATACTCCAGGTTGATACGGCGTTTTATTTCCGCCATGGTGCATACCCGTTCCCCCTGCCAGAACTCCAGATCCCCTATGGGCATAAACTCAATAAATCGAACATGTAGTGGGTGGTAATAGGCCAGGTTGGCAAAATCCAATAACTCGTCATCATTAAATCCCTTAATAACCACCATATTTATTTTCACCGGCTGCATGTCCATCTCCATGGCATGGAAGATCGCATCCCATACCTTTTTTAAATCTCCCTGTCTGGTAATGTAGCTATAGCGCTCTTCCTGGAGAGTGTCCAGGCTAAAGTTGATCCTATTTAACCCGGCCTTCTGCAGCTCCCAGGCATTGGCAGAAAAAAGTGCGCCATTGGTGGTAATAGCAATATCACTTATCTGGGGTATCTCATTAATATAATGCACCAGTTGAACGAAGTTTTTCCGCACCAACGGTTCGCCGCCGGTCAGACGGACCTTTTTTATGCCCAGTTGGGCGCCCAGTCTCACCAGATGAGCTGTCTCTTCCAGAGACAAAATCTTGCCATGCTCCAGATAAGTGGCCCCTTCAAGGGGCATACAATATCTGCAACGAAAATTACACCGGTCAGTAACCGATACTCGTAAATAATCGATATTTCGGCCAAAGCTGTCCTGCAAATTCTCCATCTCCCTAATAGTAAGAACCCTACATAATTATACGACCTAAAAACAGCCCAATTCGCAGGCGATTATTTTTACGCCGGCTTCATTACATATACGCCCCAGCTCCCTTGAGTCTATTTGCAGCTCTTCGGCCAGCTGGCGGGCCTCCAGGCAACCGATCTTCATATTCGGACATTTCTCCATGACTTTGGCTAGCACGTCCTTTTTATCCATAAGAAATACCTCCCCCTGTAGTCAGCCCCCCCTGCTTTTAACACTTCCAGCATTTTGGCCAACCATCGGATTGTATACTGTATACTCACTTTTTTTGTCAGTTTGTCGTTTATGTAAAAGGAGAAAAAAACCGCCCCCTCTTTCTAGCGGGGAAAGCTTAACATATTATATACGATATAAAAGTATACTGCAATTGGGAGCCAACATTTGTCATAAAGTGTCATAATGTGATTATTAATGTCTACAAAGCCCGGTGTTTTGTCTCCTGCGATTTCAATAATATTGAACACTACCCGATTGATCGCAGCCACTCCCAACCCTTGGCCCAGCTCAATTAACGCTCCGTTGAGGGAACCGATTGGGATCCTTCTTCCCCGTTTGATATTTTGCATCTTAATATGAATACTGGGTGACACAAGCAAGTTCGTGTCACCCAGTATTGGTTAGCAGATTACGAAACAAAAGCCTTATCCCTGATTCACCAGATCATAGCCCATCGCGAAGACTTTTTGATTGAGTTCCAGCACTCTGCCTGAAAATCTGGTTTGGAGCACCTGATCATAGTCGGTGTTGGCCAGGGGGATCTCAGGCAAAGCGGTTAAGGCCCCCATCAGGGTTATGTTGGCTGCCTGAGGATTGCCGGCCTCGATGGCGATTTTAGTGGCATCGATAAGCTGTACAGTCCCACAGAGTTCGCCAAGTTCCTTTTCTATATCATCGATGTTGGGATAGAGCGATTCACCCAACAGTACTCCCAGAGGGTAATTGGGACGGGGTTCAAAGAGTATCCTGGTTTGGGGATTGCCGTAATCCCGGGCAATACGCAGTGTTTCTATAGGTTCGAAACCGACGATGATATCGGCTTCCTTGAGAGGCACCAGGGGGCCGCATTGCTTGATGGTAGAGATTCTAACGTGGCTCATAACCGAACCACCCCGCTGCGAGGCTCCATAGGTTTCGCCCACGGTGGTATAGTAGCCTTTGTTTACCAGAGCGGATGCAAGGAGTTCCGATGCCACAATATTTCCCTGTCCACCAACTCCGCAAATGACAATATTTAGAGGGTCTTTGGGCAAATATAATTCCATTACTCTTCCCCTCCTTCAATTTTTATGGCGCCAGCCGGGCAAAGAGTAGTGCATACCCCGCACCCGATGCAGACAACCTCATCTATTTCAGCTTTCTTTTTAGTTGAGTTCCAAATGTTGCCCGGGCATCCCCAGGTGGTGCTGCAGTAACGGCCGCAGCCGCAGTCGTCGCCCCGGCATAAATCGGTATCCACCCATACCCGGCGTTTAGGACCCTTGCGCATCGTCAAGGTGGCGCAATCCCGCTTGAGAATCAGCACCTTTAAGCCCGGTTCCTTTAAAAGTTTATAAATAACGGCGATCGATTTTTCTATTTCATAGGGATCGGCAACAGTCACCGGACAGCCCAGGGCCTCCACAACTTTTTCGATCGATATGGGTTGGGCGGGATCGCCCATGGCCGTCAAGCCTATACCCGGATGGGGCTGAAAACCGGTCATGGCTGTAGCCGCGTTATCCAGGACGATAAACAGCATATTGGAATTGTGATATTTGGCATTAATCAAGCCAGGAATACAGGAATGAAAGAAGGTGGAGTCGCCGGCCAGGGCCATAACCGGTTTGTCAAAACCAAAGCGGGTCAGCTGCCCCAGTCCCTCGCCCATATTTACTCCTTCGCCCATGCATCCCATGGAATTCACGCCATAGTGACCGGCTCGCAGGGCGCCCAGAGTATAACAGCCTATATCGCCCATGATCAATCCGCCATGCGCCTGCAGTCCCAGGGCCTGTTTAAATATATAATACGAAGCCCGGTGAGGGCAGCCTGCGCAAAAGGTTAATTCACGGGGCGGGATTATTACCTGTCGTTCGGGCTCAATGTTGACACCAGGCTTGGGTGCCAGTTCTATCTGCATAATATCAGCCAGGGCGTTTATCACCAGATCTGGAGTCAGCTCTTTGGAATGGGGAAAGGCCCGGGCCTGGTAACGCCCGTACATCTCCACGTTCAATTCCGGGTGGTGGGCGATAATATTGGCCAGATTCTGCTCCAGGAAGGGGTCTACTTCTTCCGCGATCAGTACTTTCTTCGCGCCAACCAGATGCCTGACAATAAACTGTTCCGGGAGCGGCCAGGTGCAGCCCAGCTTTAATATACCCACCTGGTCATTTAATTTCATGGTGTCTATAGCCTCCTCGCCATATAACCATCCCATACCACTGACAACCATTACACAGTCAGCATCTTTCGGGCCCCGGTACCAGTTGAAAGGTGATTGTTCAAAGCTGGCCTGGGCCCTGTTTAGCTTGTCATACATGGCGTCATGGAAAAAGTTGATGGCAAAGAGCTTGTCCCAATTTTCAATTTGGCTGGGTTTATCATTGAGGGGCGATTTGCTGACCGGTAATTCCCCCAGGGTAACATTGCCCCGGCCGTGGTGGATGCGGGTGACTCCACGCACCATCACCACCTGCTGCAGTTCTTCGGAAAGATCAAAAGCGTACTTTATCATATCCTTGGCTTCTTGAAAAGTGGCGGGTTCCAGCAACGGAAGGCTAGCTGAACGGGCCTGGTGCCTGGCATCAAATTCGTTGGTACTGGAATGGGCGCTGGGGTCGTCGGCGACAATCAATACCACTCCGCCCTTGCAGCCATAGAGGGCCGCGGTATGCAGGGCGTCGCCCATAACCAGCAGCCCGTTTTGCTTGGCAATGCACAGGGAGCGCACTCCCGCCATGGAAGCGCCCATGCAGGCCTCGAAGGAGCAGGTTTCATTGGTGGACCATTCTGCGTAGAAGCCCATATCCTTGGCTACATGCCCCAGCATGGTCAATATTTCCGATGATGGTGAACCAGGATAAGCCGCGGCAAATTGCAGCCCGGCTTCTATTGCGCCCCGCGCCATCGCTTCATTACCTTGAAGCAGATAGGTTTTTCCCGGTTCATCAGCAGTAATCATCCATTCCATCAGGAATTCACCGTCCCTTCTGCCTGGGCCAGAATTTGCTCATATTCTGGTTGTGATAAATCTATAAATGCTTTCAAGCTGCCATTATCTACAGCATCCTTTATAAACTTCAGGTTGCGGGCCTTTTTGTTTAAAGAAGCTCTTTTTAAGCCCTGTAATTGCTGCTCGGGATATTCTTCCAGGGTTAAATAGCCCTTATCCACTGCCTTTTGCAGAAGCGCTGCTCCCCGGGGAGTGCGCACCAGGACCGTATTCCAACCGGCCTCGGCCTCAAAAGCGCCTACCGAAATATCAGCCAACTCTGAAGTCATATCCAGGCAATAGCTGCAGCCTGGCTGGACATACTCTTTTACTTTTTCCGTAGGTAAAACTTTAGTCCCCTGGCTACTGGCAATTTCCACCCCGTGCTGGGGAATGCTGATTTTATCGATAATGATGCCGGGATAGGTCTTTTCCAGGTAGTCTTTGAAAGTCCAAGATAAGGACCACATGCAGAATAGGCCAATGCTTAGAACTTGCATGGGGGAATTACCGGTCTTCATCTGGTACTTGCGTAAAGCCTGTACCTGGCAGGGGCGCCCTACCACCAGCAACTTTTCAATGCCTTTTTGGGCTGCTTCGTTGATTTTTCTTAAACCCGGTGCCACCAGGAAGCGAGAACCCGCCGCTTTTTCAACATCGGCAGCATTAGTAGCCAGCATTGAGGCCGGGGTGATGTTATCGTCAGAGGCGGTTAATAGAGCTGCCTGCGCCTCTTTTTCCTCCAGAGCGGTTTTTACCAGGCGGCTTACGGTTCCACCATCTTGCTGTCCATTTAGGGAATCAACACTCCTGACTTTATAAACGGCCGTAAATGTTCCCAGTTCTAAAGTACCGGAAGCAGACTGGAAAACGGCTGCCTTTATCTCCTGCCAATCGGTAAAGGTACGGGGGCAGATGGAATAGCAGCGGCCGTCCTGTACCGAACAGGCAAAGGGCATAACCAGGTTGTCTTCGAGGTTTTTTAAATAAGGGCACCAATCCAAACAGGCGCCGCATAGAGTGCAGGCCGAACTATTTAAAACCTCGGTTTTCAATTCGATTCCTCCGGGCATTGAGATATCCCCCCAAAATATTTTGTAAAAAATTCAAGACAATACGTAGCACGACTCCAATTTTATCAGATTGTGAAAAGTTTTGCACAATTGACGGACAGTTCTTAATAGTAAATAATAAGAACTTTTACAAAAAAAGCAATAACAAATTAACGGCCTGGAGTCCTTTCTCATTTGCTATATTTTCTCGATTGGGATTTAGGTGCCAGGTGAAGGGCAATATTACAGTCAAGGCCCCGCTGTGAGTTACAGGGGCCGCACTCCTCCAGTTTATCAGTTGAAACCCTGATTGTGATATTATAGACGAAATAAGATGCTAGTTGGAAAGGAAGATTTAATATGCCGGCTCTTGCCTGGATTCTCATTGGAACCGGATGCGCGGTTTTGGAGTTCCTGTTGTCAAGTTTCAGGTTCATCTGGCTGGCTGTTGCCGGCCTGTTCGTGGCCCTGGCAGTTAAAATCGGATTAATTCCGGCCCTGGGGGATCAGCTGCTGGCTTTCATGGTGTTGTCAGCCATACTGCTTTTCTTTGCCCGTCCCCTGGTCCTTCGCAAGATTAAAAATCGCTCCCCTGATTCAAAGGAAAACTAACCGGAGATGCGTCTATCCATTACAACTTCCGATTGATCGCTGACGATCCAGTGCATCGCGATATCGTTTTCTTCGGGGAAGACGTTCTCAACAAGCTGAAATTCATAGGCTATTCCACACCGGAAAACTAAAGGGGAAAGCCCGGGCAGGAAGCGGTCGTAGAATCCCCTGCCATACCCCAATCGGTGGCCATTCTTATCAAAAGCCACACCTGGTACTAAAACAGCCTCAATCTCTTGTAGGGGAAGTTCCGAACCACAGGGCTCTTGAATGCCCAAGGAACTGACCTGGCATTTATCCCGACCTTGAAACGGGACCGCCAGCAGTTTATCCCCCTCAACTCGGGGCAGAAGTACGGTTTTGCCCTGCCCCAGTATTTTCTCCAGATAAGGCCACAGATCCACTTCATTTCGTATCGAGCTGTAGGCCATAATAACCCGGGCCTGCCGCAGAGGTCCGAGTTCCTCCAACCGTTTAATTATGCGGCAGCTCTTTTCTTCAACCTGGGCCGGGGATAAAAGGCTGCGGGCAGCGAGTATTGCTTTGCGCAGCCCGGCTTTAGTTGTTGGTTGGTCCATTTTCCTCCAGCTCCTGCTGTTTTTTCTGCTGCCGGCTGCGCCAGGCATAGAGCAATGCTCCTATTAAAAAGATGATGATACTAATAAACTGCGCCTGAGTAAGAGGGCCTATCATGGCTTCCGGCTCTCTGAAATATTCGATGATAAAGCGATAGATGGGATACAGCATGAGATAAAGACTCATGATCTGCCCGGAAAAGCGCTTCCGGTGATATGACCAGAGCAGAACGGCAAATATCAACAGGTTGGCAGCTGAACTCATCAACTGGGTGGGATAGCGGGTGCAGGAATCCACATAGGGGAATACCACACCCAGAAATGAATTGGTAACCTTTCCGTAGCAGCATCCGGCTAGGAAGCAGCCAATTCTCACCAGTGCATAGCTCAGGGCCAGATATGGTGCGAATATATCTCCCAACTTCCAAATAGAAAGGTTTTTACGACGTATATAGATGGTCAAAGGAATAAATGCGGCAATAAATCCACCATACCAAACCAGTCCCCGCACCCCTCCCCGGTGCATGGCCCAGTACTGGGACGGTGAGCTCCAGAACAAATCCCAATCGTAGGTGACAAAATAGAGCAGGTAAGATCCGGCCAGGCCGGCCAGAGCCATGAATACAATAAGGTCCATGGCCCATTCACGTTGGTAGCCTTCTTTTTCAAAGAGCCTTCCGCAGCCCCATATTGAAACTATTACCGCCAGGGCCATCATAAAACCCCAGGAGTATACATTAAAATTGCCTAATGAGAATATGATAGGTTTCAACTTTTTCGCTCCTTATCGGTTATCCACAATACATCCGTTCGCCCCGGAGTTTATGCACCGTATATAGAGAATATGTGTCAGTTTTCGCAAACCCCGAATTAAGTAGTTATCAACAGACTTTTCCACATTATCCACATCCACTTTTCACAAGGACTATAGCCCCGGGTAGGCATTGAGCGACAGTCCGGCGAAATCTCCTCTAATATAGGATAAGTAGGCCTTTCCGGCAATCATGGCCGCGTTGTCGGTGCACAATTTTAAGCTTGGATAGCAGATCAAAAACCCTCGTTTTTGTCCTTCTTTTTCAAGCCTGCTGCGTAAATATTGGTTGGCTGCTACCCCACCTGCCATTAACACACTTTTAACCCCATATTTTTCCGCTGCCAGCATGGTCTTTTCAACCAGAACGTCCACCAGGGCAGCCTGGAATTCTGCCGCCAGATCAGCCTGGTGTTCCTGCGCGGCGCCCAGCTTCTTCCACTGGTTTATGGTGGCGGTTTTCAATCCACTGAACGAAAACTCGAAATCATCCCGGTCCAAAAATACCCGGGGTAGTTTTACATTGCCCGCCCGACCGCTTTCTGCGGCTTTCTGAATCACCGGTCCACCGGGATACCCCAGATTCAGAACCCGGGCCACTTTGTCAAAGGCCTCGCCGGCTGCATCATCCCGCGTTTCCCCCAGGAGCCGGGATTCATCATGCCCCGACATGTAGAGCAGACTGGTGTGCCCCCCTGATACAACCAGGCATATCACGGGAAACTCGATGCCGGGATGCTCCAGGAAGTTGGCATAGATATGCCCCTCCAGGTGGTTTACAGCAATTAAGGGCTTATCCAATGCATAGGCAAAGCCTTTGGCAAAAGAAAGGCCAACTAACAGCGCTCCTATCAAACCGGGTCGATTGGTTACCGCAACTGCCTGTATATCCTGGTATTGGAGACCGGATTCAGCAAAAGCCTGGTTGACCACCTGACCGATATTCTCAACATGATGGCGGGATGCAATTTCCGGGACCACTCCCCCATAAGGCTGATGGATGGCGATCTGAGAGCTGATTATATTAGATAGAATAACGGAACCATCCTGCACAATAGCGGCAGCCGTTTCATCACAGGAAGTCTCTATTCCAAGTATTTTGATCGAATTCATATTATCTCCTTAGATGGTTTTTTGACGCAGATAACAACATAAATAATTATCGGCGTTTATCATAACCCCCCTGCGTTATTCAGCATCAAAAAACATTAATCAACCAGATGCTTGACCATCACCATGGCATCTTCATTATTATCAGAATAATACTGTTTGCGCAAACCGCTGACCATAAATCCTAAACCATGGTACATGGCTATGGCTGCCCGGTTCGACGGCCTCACTTCCAGCAATATGCGGGCCGCCCGCTTACGCCTGGCCAGCTTTTCCAGCTCCAACATAAGCACCCGGCCCCAACCCCGGCCTCGAAGACTGGAAGCTATCGCCACATTGGTAATATGAGCTTCATCAAAAACAACCCATATCCCGCCATAACCGCCTACATCTCCTTGATAGTCGATAACCAGATAATTGGCGTATTGATTCTTCAGTTCGTTTTCATAAGACTGCCGGGACCAGGGAAGAGAAAAGGCTTCCTGTTCAATGATCATTACCTGGTCCAGGTCCAGGGGAGTCATCTTTCGCATCATAAACCCGGTCTCAATCACGCTTTTTCTCCTTTTAGGCGTTTTATTTCTGCTTCAGAAAGACGCAGGTAGGTAGGACTCAAGTTTAATGGATTCTCTGTCTCTCCCCGCGCCAGTTTTTTCAATCCCAAACTGGCCAGGGCGGAAGCCCGGGGCAGGGAAAGGTGGGGTGGTGCTTTAATGCCCCTTTTACCCATTATCCGCCCTATAGACTCCCAGTAGACGTCCACCGCATCCCCCAATATAATACAGCATTCAGTGCCTGACATTAAAACCTGCTCATTAATTGTGTTAAAGAACGCTTCTGGTTCATAGGCCCCAGGGGGATAGACGTTTTCCGGGGTAAAGCCTTTCATCAGGTACAGGCCTCCGTACACTTCATTGCGCCGCGCATCTAAAATGGGGCAAATGAGGGCGTCACATCCTATTACATTGGCGGCCAGCACTTCCAGGGTTGAGAGAGCAACCAGCGGAATCCCAACCGCTAGGGCCAGTCCCTTGGCAGTCGCCAGCCCGATGCGCAGCCCGGTAAACGAACCCGGTCCGATGGTTATAGCTATCCCGTCCAGATCGGTCAGGCGGCACTGGCTTTCTGTCATTACCCGGTCCACCATGGGCATCAAGGACTCGGAATGGGTTTTCTTATAATTGGAAAACTCCTCCCTGATCAGTTTTTTCTCATCCATTAAAGCCACGCCGGCAACGGGTGTGGCGCTGTCAATAGCCAGAATTAACAAGCGTCTTCAACCTTTCTATTATAAGCTGGGCGCGCCGGCCAGTGCCTCTTACCACCACCTGCCGGGGGCCTTCATAGTCATCATCCTCAAGTATTATATCTATCCAGAGGGCATCGTCGGGCAGCAGGTTTGTCCCGACTTCCGGCCATTCGATTATACATATGCCATCCCGCCCCAAATAATCTTCCAGGCCTAGATCTAAAAGGCCACCTTCATCCAGGCGGTAGAAATCGAAATGATAGATAGTCAACCCGGCCTGGTAGACATTCATGAGAGTAAAAGTCGGGCTGTTAACCCGCCCCTGGTAGCCCAGCCCCCGGACAATGCCGCGGGTGAGCGTGGTCTTGCCCGCCCCCAGCTCCCCGGCCAGGTAGACAAGATCCCCCGGTTTCAAATACCCAGCTATCATCCCGCCCAGAGCTTCCATATCCATTTCCGTATCTATTTGCTTGACTATCCTGGCTTCCAAATTCAAATCTACTCCTTAATCAAAGCTCCGCAAGCCGCTGATATGCGTCTCGAACCAGTTTAAAGTCCTCCCAGGTCGGCCTTTTATATGAAGGATTGCGCAGCAGCGCGGCCGGATGGAAGGTAGCCATGATGTTTATACCCTGCCGGGTGAACCACCGGCCCCTGATTTGAGTTATGCGGGCCTTGGGATCGATCACCACCTGGCTGGCCAGAGACCCCAGGCACATTATGATCCGGGGTTTTATGATACGGATTTGGGCCTCTAAAAACCGGCTGCATTCCTTGACTTCATCCGGGTTGGGCAGCCGGTTTTCCGGCGGCCGGCATTTTACCACATTGCATATGTATACGCTGGGGCGCTCCAATTCGGCTGCCATCAGGATTTTGTCCAAAAGCTGTCCGGCTTTTCCGACAAAGGGCTCGCCCTGCAGGTCTTCATCCCGCCCCGGTCCTTCGCCGACAAACATAATTTTAGCCTGGGGGTCCCCGCTGCCAAACACCACCTGCTGGCAGGTGGAGCGCAGCCGGCAGGCCGAGCAGGCATGAGCCCGTTCCTGGAGGCTCCGGTAGTCATTTATTTCCGGAAAGGCCGCTTCCCACTTTACTCCGGGAAGAAAGGCCTGCTTATTCTCTTTGGGGGTTGGATCAGGAACAACCGGTTTTTCCTGCGCAGTCCGGTCCTTTTCCGGGGCCGCATCTCCAAACAGATCAGGCTGCTCAATACTCATTCTTACCCCTCCATATAAAAATAAAACCGGGATTTAAACCTGAACTACATTATATAAGGGACGTGACCATGCTGCTAAGCAGAGAGGTCCGTCCCTTTTCTTAACCTGGTACGTCCCTTAACCAGTGTTTTACTTATCCAAACGGTTTATTGAAAACGGATTATTAGCTTCCCTGTCCCATCAATCCGGAAGTAAAAGGCCTTTAACCTATCAGGCGCCGGTGCTCCTGCATGATGCAGCGGTCCTGAACAAACATTATCCCCTTTTCCCGGGCGATTTCCTCACCTTCCGGCGACGTCAAGCCCAACTGCAGCCAGATGGCTGGAATATTTTTCTTTACCGCCTGATTGATGGTGGGCAGAAGTTCCTCTTCATTGCGAAAAATATCAACCAGGTCAACCTCACAGGGAATGGATTCCAGATCGGGGTAGGCCTTCTCCCCCAGTACCTCGTTCACATAGGGATTTACCGGAATAATCCGGTAGCCTTTGCTCTGCAGGTAGGCCGCTATATGATGACTGGCCCGGTAGGGATCGTCCGACAACCCAACAATGGCGATAGTATTGCATTTATGGAGATATTCCTTGAGCGGATTGGGTTTTCTTTTGAAAAACATGGTTAATTCTCCCTCCTTAACCTATTTTACTTCAGGAAGGGAAAAAAGCAATATACGCTTATTTACTGGGGATTTCACTCACAACCCGGCCAGTACCTGATAGATTTCTAAGAATCCGGTTCCGAGACGCCAGAAGGCCGTCCCACCTAACTGCTCGGCTTGAAACATAGTCCATTTGGCTTTCAAGCTCTGTTTGTTCTCCATCCATATCTGGTGAGCGTGGCCTTCTTCATCATAATAGGTGTAATAGGGGCTCATGCTAGCCTGGTCAAAGTGATCAACTACCGTGTATTTGCCCATGATCTGCTGCAGTTTAGACGCACTGACCGTCTTTGCTTCCCCATCACTGCCCCAATCATAACCATAGGTAGCCATTCCCATTAAAATTTTCTCCGGGGCCATTTGGCTCTGCATGTACCCGGCCACCTTTTCCACCCACCAGAGTGGGGCCACCGGGCCCGGCTCACTGTCCAGGTAACTGTAGTCATAGGCCATTACCACCACCAGGTCGGCAGTCTCGCCAATAGCTTTATAGTCATAAGGAGTAGCCCAATTTTCTTCCCCGGTGCGGGCAAAAACCGCCACCGACAGCATCTTGTCAGGACCCAAGGCCGACTTTAGCTCCTGAAGGAAGCGGGTAAAGTAAGCTCCGTCTTCGGGAGCAATAAATTCAAAATCAATATTTATTCCGTCATATTTATCCCGGACCGCCAGAGCGCTCAATTGTTCAATCAGCCGGCTGCGATTTGACGGGCTGCTCAAGAGCTGGTGCAGCTGCTCGCGCTCCATCAAAGCAACACTGGCGTGAGCGGCAATGCCCTGCTGGCGTACCCAGTCGATCTTTTCCCGGTACTCATCCTTATATTCATAGGAGAGGTCTCCGCTCCCATCGGCTGCCAGCCACCGGAAAGCAATGTCGGAAAACAAAGGGCTGTTGGCCTTGACCTCTTCCATGGGGCTGTAATAATAGTAGGCAAAAACCCGGGGCTGGTAGTTAAAATTGATGCTTATCTCGCGGTTTACAGCGTTCCACTGCACCTTTCCTCCCAGGTTGGCAGCCACAAAACTCAAGGGGATATAAGTGCGGTTCTGCCATATGAGCGGGGCCGCATCCATCGTGCATCTCTGGCCGTCAACCAGGGCGGTCTTTTGGCCGATGGTCAGTTCAATCCGATGTTCCCGGCAGTTGATGGATACCTTGCGCAGCTGTCCATCCCAGGCAACCTGTGCCCCAATGGACTGATTTGCAGCCATGAACACCACCGGAACCATGGTTCGACCGCTGTTAATAAAGGCTGGGGGATTTAAGGGAGTAATGCTTCCGTCAATTTTGATTTGATTTATATATGTATCGGGACTTACTGCCAGGGCTTCATATGTATAACCGGGTATGTAAAAGGGACATAGCAGCAATAGCAACAACAAGCCAAGACATCGCTTGCGCAAAGAAACCACCTCATTTGTCGAAATTACCTATGGATTCGGCGTTTTTCATCCCATATCCTTGAAGCAATTCCTGGTTAAGGTGGCAGAAGGTGCTAGCCTAGTAGTCTGTAACACCTAAAAGTTTAATTATCCGTCGAGAAAAATTTTCGCCGGGTGAGGCGGTCGCTCCTTGCCGTCCTGGCACCGCGACACTAGCCCGTCCATGGGCGTCGGAGGAATGAGTAATACTGGACGTATTACAATTGACGACAACAAAGCCCTGCGGAAATTTGGCCGGCGGTAATTAAAGTTTTAGGTGTTACAGACTACTAGTATTCAGTTGATGTTTTTATCCTTGGGGAATATGGCTTCCAGATCGGTCAAAGGAACGTACACCATGTTATCCTGGTTGACCACGGCCAAGATAACCATTTCTTCACCACTGTATTTCTCTTCGTAAAAACCCAGGACGCATACCGTCATGGCCGTACCTTCCATATAAACGGTGAACAGGTCTCCCTTATTCAATCCAGATCCCTCCATAAACGGCCGTCAACCATAACCCACTTTACCCGGGAATTAAAATCCAGGGGGTGTCCTTCGAAAGCCACCAGATCTGCTCTTTTGCCTGGACGGATGCTGCCCAGTTCATCGTCTAGCTTGAGGATTCGAGCCGGATTAATGGTAATCGCTTCCAGGGCGGCCCTATCATCCAATCCTGCTCTAACCGCCAGCGAAGCACACACTCGTAAGTGCTCAACAGGCACTACCGGGTGATCGGTAATGAGACAGAATTCCACTCCCAACTCCCGCAGGCGGGCCGCGTTCTTGAAGGATACTTCCTTCATCTCCACCTTGGCCCGGTTTACGAGCAAAGGCCCGAGACACACCGGAACCCCCCGACGAATAAGTTCACCGGCCACCAGATGGGCCTCGGTACCGTGTTCAATAATCAGTTCCAACTTAAATTCATCTTTTATGCGCAGGGCGGTCAAGATGTCATCGGCCCGGTGGGCATGCACCCGCAGGGGTATTTCCTTTTTCAAAACCCGGAATACGATCTGGTATTTATAAGCCTCCCGAGATTCTAGCTTATCCTTTTCCAGCAGTTTCTGTCCGGTAAATAGGGCCTCCCTCAGAAGGCTGGCATTGGCCATCCGCGTAACCGGAGTCTTTTTCTGGCCCGCATAGACCCGCTTGGGATTCTCCCCCAGTGCGGCTTTCAAGCCCCAGGGTTCGCGGTAAACCATGTCGCCGGGCAAGCTGGCGTAGTTCTTGAGCATTACTCCCTGACCGCCAATGATGTTGGCACTGCCGGGCAGGCATAGCGTTCTGGTAACCCCGCCCCGAAGGGCGTCTTTAAAGGCTAGATCGAGAAAATTGACCCCATCTACCGCTTTCAGCTGGGGAGCAACTGGATCATTGATCTCATTTACATCATTGCCTTCCAGGCGGTAAATCTCTTCTTCCAGGCCGATGTGGGTATGGGCGTCGATAAAACCGGGGCAGATATAAAGGCCGTCTGCATCGATCTGCGTGCAGTCCCGGGGTGTTCTCACCGCGCCACCCACCCGTTTTAGGTGCTCGCCTTCGACCAGAATGGTTCCCCGTTCAATAATGCCCGGGGTGTCCATAGTCAAAAGAGTCCCGCCTTTAATTGCTATCATCATTGCTCTCCCTGTACCTTAATTTATGTTGATTAGTGGCCGGCTGTTCAATAGCTTCTTCTGCCATTCCCTGCCTGCACTGCCAGAGATGCTGCTATCAAAGCGGCAAACAACCTCCTGGAAGAATCGTCCCGCATGCATTCGGGGTGCCATTGCACGCCCAGCCAAAAAGGATGGTCCCTGCTCTCTATCCCTTCAATAATGCCGTCGGCTGACCAGGCACCTACCAGCAGCCCCGGGGCAATTTCGTCAACTGCCTGGTGATGAAAGCTGTTTACCCGCAGGACGGTAGAGTGAACCGTTTTGCTTAAAAGGGTGTCTTCCTTAATAAATATATCATGAATGGGATGGTGACGGGGGGCGTTCTGTTCATGACCGATATGGCTCTCTATATGCTGAATCAGACTACCTCCGGCTGCAGCATTAAATAGTTGACATCCCCGGCATATTCCCAGGGATGGAATGCCAACATCAAACGCGTAACCGGCCAGCTGAACTTCAAATAAATCCCGGGCCGGATCGATCTCCCGGAGCTGAGGCGCAGGTAGAGCCCCCCAGTAAACCGGGTCCAAATCGCCGCCCCCGGAAAAGAGCAGCCCATCACACAATTCAGCCACCCTGGGGATGGATTCCTCCCCCAGATAAGGGAGCATAATGGGAATTCCACCTGCCCTTTCCACGCTTTGCACATAGGCCTTTTTTAGTTGATAGAGCTGTTCATCCTTCTCCCAACTGCAGGTAATGCCAATGATAGGCTTCACCAAAACATCCCTCCCCTTCTTCTTGCCTATAGCATATTGCAGGTAGTAAAAAAGATTACATATTGTGCCGAATAATAAAGGTCTTTAGATGAATTAAAGCAGGTCCATGATGAACCTGCTTCGCTTATTGTGTGATCAATTGTTGTCACCTGGTTTTATGTATTTAAACCTCGTGCAGCCCGACGCTGATCGCCAGCGCCTGATTTACCTTGTTCATGGTCTCTTCACTTAAAACGGCGATGCGCTGTTTTAAACGGGTCTTGTCAATAGTTCTGATCTGTTCCGATAAGATAACCGAGTCCCTTTCCAGGGAATAGTCATCGGCCTTGATCTCAATATGAGTAGGCAGCTTCGCTTTGTTGATCTGAGAGGTAATAGCGAGAATGATGGTGGTTGGACTATACTGGTTGCCCACATCATTCTGCACAACGAGCACCGGGCGTATGCCGCCCTGTTCGGATCCGACAACCGGGTTTAATTGAGCAAAGTAAATCTCACCCCGTTTGATCATAAAGGCAATCACTCCAGTATTTTTCTAAGAGTTTCCTAGAGTTCTTCCTCCACTCCCATGTCTTCGCCGGCTAAACTGAGGTTTATCTCAGCCATTTCCAGATAGCCCTTTTTCATCTGCTCTATAACCAGTCTTTTTTTACGCTCCCCAAGATAAAACTTAATGGCTTCTCTCACCAGCTCACTCCGATTAATTGATACAGCTGCAGTAAAATCATCCACTTCATAGAGCAATGCTTCCGGGACGGTTATAATTATTCTTCGCGAGGCTGGCAAAAGCGAGCACCTCCAAGGTATTTAGATATCAACCGCATACCCATATTATATGGTTTAACCCTTTAAGCTCGCAAATCCAATAATTACATCAATGCAGCCCCTGGACATAAATTCGGGGAACCCTGGAGCTTACGGCACACACGATTTCATAGTTAATGGTGCCAATGATGCCGGCCAGATCGTCGGCCGTCACCCCATTTTCAGGCCGACCGAATAAAAGCACTTCGTCTCCTTCTTTAACCCCGGATATAGCACTTACATCAAATACTACCTGATCCATGCATACGGTTCCAATCAGGGGCACCCTCTGGCCGTTAATATACGCCCAGGCCCGGTTGGAAAGGAGCCGGCTATAGCCGTCAGCATAGCCTATCGGGACGGTTGCCACTCTGGTATCGCCGGTGCAGCGGTAAGTCCGTCCATAGCTGACACTCTGCCCGCAGTGCAGGGTTTTGACGAAGCTTACCCGGCTTTTCAATTGCATGGCCGGTATCAGGTTGAAACCGGGCGGGCGGTGACAAGGATCTGGAAACAGACCGTAAATGGCAATACCTGCCCTTACCATATTAAAACGAGTTTGCGGTATTTCCATCAGGGCCGCACTGTTGGCGCAATGCCTTATTTCAAAGACCACTCCCTCCCTGGCCAAACTGTCCAGCAATTCTTCAAATACCTGCAGTTGTTCAAAAGTATAGCTTTTGTCAGGTACGTCAGCCAGGGCAAAGTGGGTAAATATACCCTCCAAATGCAGCCCTGGAAGCCGGGAAAGTCTGATTATTTCCTGTACGGTTTCCGGATTGGCCTGATAACCCAGGCGCCCCATGCCGGTGTCAATCTTTATGTGCACGTGGGCGGTTTGCCCTGTTTCAACCGCAGCCCTGGAAAGCGCTTGGGCCAGACCGCTTTCAAAGATCGTGGCCCTTACCCCTTCGCTGACCACGGTACGGGCAAATTCCTGCGGTATATATCCCAACACCAGAATGGGCAGCTCCATTCCGGCTTCTCTAATAGTCATGGCTTCATCCAGACTGGCCACTCCCAGAAAGTCAACGCCCTGCTCCTGGCATACCCGGCTTACTTCAACAACACCGTGTCCATAACCATTGGCTTTTACTACCGCCATAACCCTGGCAGGCTTCACTGCTTCTTGAAGTTGTGCGACGTTGTGGCTGATCGCTGTTAAATTTATTTCTGCCCAGGTTGGTCTTCTATTATCCATTGGACTTTACCAGTGCTTTCAGAATATCGTTGCGGGTGATGATTCCCACCAATTTGCCGTGTCTTACCACCGGAACCCGGTTGATCTCTTCACCCTGCATTATTTCCACAATTTTGCTCACCGGGGTGTCTTCTTCAACCGCCACAACTTTTTTGGACATGGCCTCTTTGACCAGGGTTGCCGTGTATTTCTTTAATTGTTCATTAAAACGTATGGTGTTTTGCAGGTAAATAATACTGTCAAATAGTGTAATGTAAAAGGGCACTTTCAGATCGGCAGCCTTTATTATCAGGTCTTTTTCAGTCACAACACCCAGCAAATGCCCCTGCCCATCAACTACCGGCAGGCCGCTGATTTTGTTGTCAATCAGAATCTTGACCACATCCTCTATCCGGTCATTGGGGCCCGCACTTATAACCTCTCTGGTCATAACATCTTTTGCCAGCATGG
>JBDKUE010000209.1:0-16279 GCA_039679855.1 Syntrophomonas sp. | reverse complement strand
TACCCAACGCGATGTTTAAGGTAGAATTGGAAAACGGTCATAAGGTCCTCGCCCATATTTCTGGAAAGATGAGAATGAATTTTATCAGAATACTGCCGGGGGACCGGGTGATGGTGGAATTATCCCCATACGATCTGAATAGAGGAAGAATCATATATCGATTTAAATAAAAGCAACTGTACCGTAGTAAGGAGGTAAAGGTAGTGAAAGTAAAACCTTCAGTAAAGCCGATGTGTGAGAAATGCAAAATAATAAAGCGTCACGGCAAAGTAATGGTAATCTGTGAAAACCCCAAACATAAACAAAAACAGGGTTAATAGGAGGTGAGCGAATTTGGCGAGAATAGCAGGAGTTGATTTACCGGCTAACAAAAGAGTAGAAGTATCATTAACCTATATATTTGGAATTGGCCGGCCGTCATCGCAGAAAATCTTGGCTCAGGCAGGTATAAATCCGGATACAAGAGTAAAAGATTTAACCGAAGAAGAAGTTGCCAGATTAAGGGATACTATTGAAAAAGGCTATAATGTGGAAGGCGACCTGCGCCGCCAGGTCAGCATGGATATAAAGAGGCTGATGGACATTGGCTGTTACCGGGGAATTCGGCACCGCCGCGGCTTGCCGGTAAGGGGACAAAATACAAAGAACAATGCACGCACCCGCAAGGGCCCCAAACGCCTGGTAAGCGGCAAGAAGAAATAGTGGGAAAGGGGATTAACTAAGTGGCCAGGAGAGCAACCACCAGAATAAAACGCCGTGAGAAAAAAAATATCGAGCATGGAATAGCTCATATAAAATCCACCTTTAATAATACCATCGTTGCGATCACTGACAAGCAGGGCAATGCCATCAGCTGGGCCAGTGCTGGAACCTCCGGTTTCAAAGGCTCTCGCAAGAGCACTCCTTTTGCCGCTCAGCAAGCAGCAGAAACCGCAGCCAGAGCAGCTATGGAGCATGGACTTAAGGAAGTCGAATGCTTTGTAAAAGGACCCGGAGCAGGCCGGGAAGCAGCCATCAGGTCCTTGCAGGCTGCCGGTTTGGAAGTGAGCATGATCAAAGATGTCACTCCTATTCCGCACAACGGATGCAGACCGCCTAAAAGAAGAAGAGTATAAGGAGGTAATAGGTTAAGTGGGAAGATATACAGATTCAGTCTGCCGCCAATGCCGCCGCGAAGGTCAAAAGCTCTTCCTCAAGGGCGACCGCTGTTATTCAGAAAAATGTGCGGTAGAAAGAAAACCATTTCCCCCGGGCGCGCACGGACAGGGACGCAGGCCCAAACCCAGTGAATATGGTATTCAGCTTCGCGAAAAGCAAAAGACCAAAAGAATATACGGCTTGATGGAAAAACAATTTCGCAATTACTTTAAAAAGGCAGAAAGCCAGCAGGGCATTACCGGTGTAAACTTGCTGATCCTGCTGGAGCGCCGCATGGACAATATAGTATATCGTCTGGGATTCGGAGCTTCCCGCAAGGAAGCCCGCCAGCTGGTTACCCATGGCCATTTTACGGTAAACGGCAAGAAGGCCAGCATTCCTTCGATGCTGCTTCGGGTTGGCGATGTTGTGCAGGTCAAAGCAGGCAGCATGGATTCACATAAGTTTAAAGAGCTAAAAGAGCAGGCTTCCTACAAGACACCGCCCGAATGGTTGTCAGTAGACGCCGAAAATATGACGGGCAGAGTATTGGCTTATCCGCTGCGCGAACAGATCGACACCACGATTAACGAACAGCTGATAGTTGAACTCTACTCCAGGTAAATAACCTCTAAAAAAAGGAGGGGGTAGATGGATGCCAAACATGGAAATGGAAAAACCTCGCATTGAATGTGTGGACAAAAGACCCGAGCTGAATTACGGCAAGTTCGTTATCGAGCCATTGGAGAGGGGTTATGGGACGACCCTGGGCAATTCCCTGCGTCGGGTTTTGCTTTCATCTCTGCCTGGAGCAGCTGTTACCTCAATTAAAATCGACGGGGTTTTGCATGAGTTTTCCACGATTCCCAATGTGGTAGAAGACACCACGGAAATCATTTTGAACATAAAGAAAATGGTTCTCAAGTACGATGGCAATGAGCGCAAGATCATCCGTTTGGAACATAACGGTGCCGGAGAGCTCAAGGCTTCTGACATAACCCCCGATGCAGAAGTAGAATTATTAAATCCGGATCAGCATCTGGCGGTTTTGGATGAAGGCGCCAAGCTCTACATGGAATTGACCGTAGAAAGAGGCCGGGGCTACATCTCAGCCGATCAGCAGCCCTTGAAGAATGAGGATATCGTCGGCTTGATTCCCATCGATTCTATTTTTACTCCGGTAAACCGTGTGAATTTCACGGTGAAAAACGCCCGCGTTGGAAAAAGAACCGACTATGACAGCCTCACCTTAGAGATTTGGACCAATGGCAGCATCAGCCCGGAAGAGGCGATCAGTTTCTCGGCCAAAATTCTCATCGATTATCTGAAACTCTTTACCGAGATCGATGATACCTATGCCCAGGTAGAGATCCTGGTAGAAAAGGAAGAAGAGAAGAAAGACAAGGTTCTGGAGATGTCAATCGAGGAACTGGAACTTTCTGTTCGCGCTTCCAATGGATTAAAGCGGGCCAACATCAATACGGTTGGTGATTTGATAGAAAAGACCCGGGAAGAAATGAGCAAGATCCGCAACCTGGGACAGAAATCACTGGAAGAGATCGAAAGAAAGCTCAAGGAACTGGGGCTTTCATTTAAAAAACCTGAAGACTAGAAAGGAGGGGCTCCTTTGAGTTACCGCAGATTAGGGCTCAGGAGTGACCATAGAAGAGCTCTGCTCAGAAATGCAGCAACCAGTTTGCTGACGGTAGAAAAGATAAGCACTACTGAAGATAGAGCCAAGGAAATCAGAAAGATTGTCGAGCGCATGATTACCCTGGGCAAGCGCGGCGATCTGCACGCCAGGCGGCAGGCTATGTCATATTTGACTACCGATGCGGTAGTGCACAAATTATTTACCGAGCTGGCCGAACGGTACAGTGACCGCCAGGGCGGCTACACCCGTATGGTGAAAATCGGTTTCCGCAAAGGCGACGGTGCGTCCATGGTTATTTTGGAGCTTGTAAAATAGCAATTATTCTATTTAGATAAGCGCTTGAGGTTTTAATGAACCGGCATGGAGGATTGTGCAAAGATCCTCCTTTATCCTTGTATGGGATCAGACTGGGAAGGGCCGCCTGACGGGTTGCTATTTGGCCATTACATCCCTTTGATTCAAGTGAGGTTTTTAATAATGACCAGGATACGCCTGATACTTCAATACGACGGCAGCGCTTATCACGGGTTTCAAAAACAGGAAAACGCTTATACGGTTCAAGAATGCCTGGAAAACGCAATCTTACGGTTAACTGGTGAGAAGGCATCCATCGTCTGTGCTGGCAGAACCGATGCCGGGGTGCACGCCCTGGGCCAGGTGGTGGCTTTTGACAGCGAAGCCACCATACCCGGAGAGCGCTGGAAGATGGCAATAAACACTTATCTTCCAGACGACATCCAGGTGCTTCAGAGCTGCCTGGCCAGAGCAGATTTCAACCCCCGCTTCCAAGCCGTGAGTAAGCAGTATACCTATTTTATCTACCGGCGAGATGTGGGCAGAGTAATATTCAGGAATTACGCCCTGTGTACTCAGGTGCCGCTTGATCTCAAGGCCATGCAGGAAGCGGCCGCTTTGATGGTGGGAAGGCGCAATTTTAGAGCCTTTTGCGCCAGTGGTTCATCGGCCAAAACCTTTGAGCGCTCCTTAATGAAATGCATTTTAGAAGAAAAGGGGCTTTTTATTACCTTAAAAGTAGAAGCGGATGGCTTTTTATACAACATGGTCAGGATAATCATGGGCACGCTGATGGAAATAGGGCAGGGCAAATATCCGGCCCGGAAGGTTGAACAAATCCTTCTCAGCGAGGACCGAACCCTGGCCGGGCCTACGGCTCCTCCCCAGGGTTTATACCTGCGCCGGGTCATCTATCCTGATTGATTTGGTCAGGCCGGAGTAAGCCTTACCAGGGCCGGTAAAAAATGCTTCATTTCTTGACAAGTCGGTTTAAGTTTGGCTAATATTAAAAAGTAGTCTCTATAATTGTGCCCTTCCTAGCCCCGTGGGTAGGCCGCAGCGATAGAGCCGTATAATTAGCTTAATTCCACCAGGATTGGTGAACTAGCTACAGGAGGGAACATCTTGAAAACGTTTGTGGCAAAACCAGCGGAAATCGACCGCAAATGGTACGTTATAGACGCCAAGGGTCAAACCTTAGGGCGCCTTTGTTCTGAAGTGGCATCCATTTTAAGAGGCAAACATAAGCCGATTTTTACTCCTCATGTGGATACCGGCGACTTCGTAATTATTATTAATGCTTCAGAAGTAATTTTGACCGGCGACAAGCTCAACAAAAAGCGCTATCGCTATCACACCGGCTATCCGGGCGGCTTGAAAGAGGTCAGCTACCGCGACCTGATGAACAAGAGACCGGAAAAGGCCATCGAGGTGGCGGTTAAAGGAATGCTGCCCCACAACAAGCTGGGAGACAAAATGTATAAGAAGCTCAAAGTCTACAGAGGCGGCACCCATCCCCATCAGGCGCAAAAGCCTGAAGTGAGAGAACTGAGAGGGTAAGGAGGATAGAGATGGCAATAAAAGTGGATTACTGGGGAACCGGTAGAAGAAAGAAAGCTGTAGCCAGGGTCCGGTTGGTACCCGGCCAGGGTAATATTGTTATAAATAACCGTAGCTTTGACGATTACTTTCCCAATCAGGTAAGCCGTCTTATCGTGCAGCAGCCTCTGGTAGTCAGTGATGCAACAGGACGCTTTGACATCCACTGCCGGGTGCATGGCGGTGGAATATCCGGACAGGCCGGCGCGGTCCAGCTCGGTATAGCCCGGGCCTTGACCAGAGCCAACCCCGACCTGCGGCCGGTGCTTAGAAGAAATGGATTCTTAACCCGCGATCCGAGGATGAAAGAGCGTAAGAAATACGGCTTGCATAAAGCCAGAAAAGCTCCCCAATACTCAAAACGCTAGGTTATACCGTACTACAAAAGCGAATCTCTGCGTTGCTTACAAAGCCTGCTCGTCGACGTACTTATGTACGACTCCGATGCAGGCTTTATTCGCGCCTTGACCTTCGCTTTTGTAGCGCGGTCTAACCGGCTCAATCTATAAACAAACGCTAGGTCAGAGCAAATTATCGAAACGAATCCGCGGCTCATTGCCATCCTGGCACCGGCAGCTCCATGCCGTCCTGGCACCGCTGCACTTGTCCGTCCGTGGACATCGCCGCACTAGCCCATCCATGGGCGTCGGCGGCTCCATGGCCTCCTGCCACCGCCGCACTAGCCCATCCATGGGCGTCGTCTGCGTCATTCAAAAGCTCGCTCGTCAGCGTACTTATGTACGACTCCGACGCGGGCTTTATTCGCGCCTTGCTTCTCGCTTCTGTAGCATAGTCCAACAGACATAATCTTTTATTCTTGTGTTCTTACAAATAGCAGTACGAGGTGGGGGAGGGTTCTTCAATACATATTCCTGTGTACCAATGATTTATCTCCCATCTCCAAAAGTTCCCCAACCGTCGCAATGTCCGCCAAAAGGTTTGCTAAGATTGTTCAATAGTTATTGCACTTGAATAAGGTCATTGTAAATGAGAAGCATCTTCTTAGAACAGTAACAGGTCCAATTCGGGCCATCGGAGTCCTTTACTAATTTACATTCAAAGCTATATTTAATAGCTTCAGATAGGACTTGTTGGCCGCTATTCTCATCGCGTATGGCAACTGTGAAATCTACCGTGTGGGGAATATTGAAATCCGTATTTTGAGCTTGCAAACGTCTTAATGCGTCGCCATCGACATCGTCTGGGAATACAAGGCCTTTATCTTTTTTCCATTGTCAACCATGAAAAAACCTCCATCACACAAAACTTCATTATGGCAATGCCGAATGCCCACCGCGTCTTTGGAATATTTATGGTTACTTACAAAATGCCATATTAACCCATATACATCAAAAGTAGAATGTTTATATGAAAAGGACTGACCTTCATAATATATCAGCTGGGCTCTGCGGTTTTTACTTTTCTTTTTTCTTATTAAAGTTTTCCGGTAAGTTATTGCGATATACATTATATAGTGTTAATATAAATTCCGTACCCCATATGTTGTGGGTGCTCTTTTTTACTTTATAACCAGGAACTGGGTATACTAAAACCATAGGGGGAACTTGCGATGGACCTAACCAGCGATGGATTGAACATATTTAAGGAGCGGTATGCCGATAAAAACGACCAGGGGGAAGTGGTTGAGACTCCCGATATGGCTGTAGAGAGACTTGCCCGGGCAGCGGCTCGGGCTGAGGAGCTGTATCCGGGACAGGATGCGGAGTTTTGGGAAAAGGAGTTTGCCCGGATTCTGGATGCCCGGTGGTTTGTTCCCTCAACCCCCATCTGGGCCAATATGGGCAAAACAGACCGGGCCAACCAGCCGGGAGCCTGCTTCGTTCTCGATGTTCAGGATGATCTTCGTGACATGTACCAGACCCTGTTGGATTCGGCTATGGTCACCAAATCGGGCGGTGGCATTGGCTACAATTTCTCCCGCATTCGACCGCAAGGGGAACTGGTCAAATCGACCAAGGGCAAGGCCAGCGGGGCGGTTGAACTGATCCGCCTCTATGATGCCAGCGCGGCTATGATAAAACAGGGTGGGGTGCGCCGGGGGGCTTTTATGGGGATACTCAACTGCGAACACCCCGAGATTGAGGACTTCATACGCTGCAAGCTGTCGGGGGAAATAACCAACTTCAACCTGTCGGTGGGAGTCAGCCATGAATTTATGAACCGGGTCGAGAGCGACGAGCTATGGGAGCTCAAGTTCAATGGCGAGGTGAGAAGAACCATAGCCGCCCGGGAACTATGGGAAAAGATCGTAAGATCCGCCTGGGCCTGCGGGGACCCCGGCCTCATTTTTCTGGACCGTATCCAGGAAAGCAACCCCATTCCGGGCCGGCCTATGAACTGCACCAATCCCTGCGGTGAACAGCCATTGAGCCCGGGTGAGTCATGTTTGCTGGGCTCAATCAACCTGGCCTTGATGAAGGAGCAAGATGGCGATGAGGTGGCCTGGGCAAGGCTTAAGGAGACTGCCCGAATAGTGGTCCGTTTTTTGGATAACATGATTGACGTCGGGGAATACCCCCTTGATTTTATAGCCGAAAATACCAGGGCTAGCCGTAAGATCGGTCTTGGAGTTCTGGGGTTGCACGACCTCTTGATCCAGATGAAATTATCTTATGATTCGCCGGAAGGCATCGAGCTGGCATCTAAAGTAATGGCTTTTATAAAGGAAGAGGTGCATAAAGCTTCGGCCGAACTGGGAGTGGAAAAGGGAAACTTCCCGCTCTGGGATGAATCCGTATATGCAGTAAGAAATGAACCGCATCGCAACGCATCCTGCCTGACCATAGCCCCCACCGGCACCATAACCCTGCTGGCCGGGGTGGAAGGGTACGGAATTGAACCGATATTTGCCATTGCCTATAAAAAGACCTATCTCAGGGATGGAGTGCCCGAGAAGATAAACGTATTCTCCCCCCTGTTCTTAAAGGCCTGTCATGAAAGAGGGATTGATGAAAAGGCCCTGGAGGCAGTTGCGGCCCTGGGAAGCTGCCAGGGGGTAAAGGGTATTCCCGACGATATACAGCGGCTCTTTAGAGGAGCCCAGGAGATCGATCCCATGGATCACCTGGCCATGCAGGTGGCTTTACAACAAGAAGTGGACAACGCCATATCAAAGACCATTAATCTGCCGGCCATGGCCGACCTTGATATGGTGGAGAAGATATACTTTGAAGCATGGAAGCGGGGGCTCAAAGGGATAACGGTTTTCCGGGAAGGGTCCAAGCAGGGGGTCATCGAAATCGGAGACGCCCCCAAAACCTCTAAAGACCCGGCCTACATTCCCCGGGGATATATCCATTCCCGCCCTCAATGGACTTCAGGAATAACCGAGAGGATCGACACTGGCTGCGGCAAGATGTATCTGACCGTCAACCGGGATCCCAACACCGATGAGGTTATTGAGACCTTTATTACGACCGGCAGCGATGGAGGATGTCTGATTTTTACCGAAGCCGCTTCCCGGCTGACTTCAATGGCCATCCGGGCTGGTGTTTCACTGTCGGACATTATTGAACAGCTTAAGTCCACCCACACCTGCCCATCATGGGCCAGGGCGAGAAGCACAGGCAAACCATTAAGCGCGGGGAAAAGCTGCCCCAGCGCCATCGCCAATGCTCTGGAGAAGTATGTAGACCATAAAGAGGATGGGAAAAGCATGTCGGCCCAGATCCGTGGGATTTGCCCGGAATGCATGCAGCCGAGCTTTGTGCCATTGGAAGGATGCTACACATGTTTGGGATGTGGCTATTCCAAGTGTTAAAGATTGGGTTTTAGCCGAACCCTCCTTGGCGACAAGGAGGGTTCTTTTTATTTGAAGCAGCCTGCTCATACCTAATAAAAACATCAATTAGGGCATATATAAGTAATTAGCATAAGGGCAGGCAGGTGATGATAATGATCAGAATTTGGGCTGGGGGAAGAATTCTGAAACCGCTGGGATTTATCCTGGCCTTGTTGATGCTGGCCGCCCTGGTATGGCTGGGCGGCCAGCAGGAAGATGAAGAGCATATGGTCTTTTCATATGGCCTGGCGGGGAGG
Organism: Syntrophomonas sp.; assembly: GCA_039679855.1. GTDB lineage: Bacteria > Bacillota > Syntrophomonadia > Syntrophomonadales > Syntrophomonadaceae > UBA5314. The sequence goes on along the minus strand of JBDKUE010000209.1, from coordinate 7,536 downwards.
ATAATTGTAATAGACCCCGGTCACGGGGGTCTGGATGCCGGCGCCTCCAGAGGTGATCTTATCGAGAAAGAAATTACCCTGCAGATCGCCAAAAAACTGGAGCAGATGCTGAGCCAGGCCGGGGCCATGGTCGTTCTGGTCAGAGGCAATGAGAGCGACCTGGCCGGGGATGAATTCACCGGAGCCATTCGTGAACACAAAAAAGAAGATATGAGAAAACGGGTGGAGATCGCCAATGAAGCAAATGCCGACCTGTTTGTAAGCATTCATACCAATGCCGTCCCCGGCACCACCTGGTCGGGAGCCCAGACCTTCTACAAGCCGGACAGCCCGGAAAGCAAGCAAACCGCCAAAGCTATTCAGCAGGAATTGAAACGAATTCTAGGGAATACTAACCGTAATATCGGAGCTGGCAATTTTTACGTGTTGAAAAACGTCAATATGCCAGCGGTCCTGGTGGAGGTGGGCTTCATATCCAATCCCCAAGAAGGCCGGCTTCTGGCGGACAGCGAGTATCAAACCCGTGTTGCCTATGCGATCATGGCTGGTATAGCCAACTTGCAGAATCCAACCGGGCAGGAAGCCAAAAATTAGCAGATAAAAAGGGTTAGTAGAGTACAGAGTACTAGTAGTGTGTAACACCTAAAAGTTTAGTTTATCCGCCGAGAAAAATTTTTGCAGGGTGAGGCAGCGGGCTGCTCCTTGCCGTCCTGGCATCGACGGCTCCTTGGCATCCTGCCACCGCCGCACTAGTTCGTCCGTGAACGTCGCTGCATTAGCCCGTCAATGGGCGTCAATGAGTAATACTGGACGTATTGCGATTTACGATAACAAAGCCCTGCGGAAATTTAGCCGGAGGGAACTAAAGTTTTAGGTGTTACAGACTACTTGGATAGGAGATGATAAGATGATCACTTACGCGGCCCTCGCTCCCCATCCTCCGCTGCTCATTCCTGATATCGGAGGAAGCCAGCTGAAAGAAGTAAGCCCCACGGTAGAGGGAATGAAGCAACTGGCTAAAGAAGTGGCGCAAAGCTCTCCTGACTGTCTGGTTTTCTTAACCCCTCACGGCAACGTCTTCGGTGATTGCATCTCGGTTCTGGGTGAAAAGCAACTTGATGGTGACCTGTCTTCCTTTGGCAGCAGGTTTAGGGTCGGGGCAGCCAATGACCTGGCTTTGCTTCAGAAAATCGCCGGGGAATGTTTGGACAGGGACATTGCCCTGGTGATCCTGGACCGGGATATCGCGGAAAACAACCGTTTAAATCCCGATTTGGACCACGGTATACTGGTGCCCTATTATTACTTAATTGAAGCTGGTTTAAATGACATCCCGGTGCTGGCCATAAGCATTGGCTTCTTGAGCGACCTGGAGCTCTATGTTTTTGGACAAGCTATCCAAAAAGCAGCCGGGCAAGCAGGACGCCGGGTGGCCGTCATAGCATCCGGTGACATGTCACATCGCCTCAAGGACGAGGGGCCCTACGATTTTCATCCTGACGGACCGGTGTTTGACCGTACCATTCAGGGGTTGCTGGCGGCAGCCGATTTCAACGGATTGTTTCAGCTGAGCGATAAGCTGAGGACCAATGCCGGGGAGTGCGGATTTCGCTCGATTTTGATAATGGCCGGCTGCCTTGATGGACTGGAGGTCCGGCCCCAGGTTTTCAGCTATGAAGGGCCTTTCGGGGTCGGGTATTTAACGGCCGGTTTCAAGCCCGGGGGCAATGCTCCCAGTCTGCTCAAAAAGCTTGAAGAAAAGCAGCAAAACCGGTTAAAAGAGGAAAAGGAGCAGGCCAGCCTTCCGGTTAAATGGGCCTGCCTGGTTTTGGAACAGTATCTCCAGGATAAAACCATACCCAAACTGCCGCCAGAGTGGCAGGAGCTAAAGAAGTATCAGGCCGGGGCCTTTGTATCCCTGAAAAAGAACGGGCAGCTGCGGGGGTGTATTGGCACCATCCAGCCGGTCTATGACAACCTGGCTGAAGAGATTGCCGCCAATGCGGTCAGTGCCGGAACCAGGGACCCACGCTTTATGCCGGTTTCCCCAACCGAATTGGACAGCTTGAGCTGCTCAGTCGATGTCTTGGGCGAAGCGGAGCCATGCCGCCAGACGGACCTGGATCCGAAGCGCTACGGGGTAATAGTCACTTCCGGGCAAAGGCGCGGACTCCTGCTGCCCGACCTGGAAGGTGTCGACACGGTGGAACAGCAGTTGGCAATAGCATTGCAGAAGGCGGGTATTAAAGCCAATGAGCTTTATGCTATAGAGCGTTTCGAGGTCAAACGCTATCACTAACCGGTAAGTGCTTAAGAACCGGATAAGGGGGATGAGTAGTGCCGATTCACGAAGCCCTGTTTTATGAAGGACTCGAGGACCAGAAGGTGCGCTGTCTGCTTTGTCCTCACCGGTGTCGGCTGCGGCCGGGGCAGATTGGCATATGCCGGGTGCGCAGCAATGTTGACGGCCGGCTGTATTCGCGCAACTACGCCGAGGTGGCCTCAATTGCCCTTGATCCGATAGAAAAAAAGCCCCTGTATCATTTTTACCCGGGCCACAATATCTTATCGATTGGCACGGTTGGCTGCAACTTTAAATGCGGTTTTTGCCAGAACTACCAGCTGGCCCACCAGGATCCCCCTACCACAGACGTTTCTGCTGCCGAAATAGCCAGGCTGGCTGTGCACAGTGTCACCGATAATTCGATAGGATTGGCCTTCACCTATAACGAACCGGGCATTTGGCTTGAGTATATTCTGGATGTGGCCAGAATCTTAAAAGAGATGGAGCTCAAGGTGGTTCTGGTCAGCAATGGGTTTATAGAGGAAAAACCGCTCCGGCAATTGCTACCGCTGGTGGATGCCATGAACATAGATGTAAAAGCCTTTTCCGAAGACTTTTACCGGCGCAATTGCAAAGGCCGCCTGGTCCCGGTGCAAAAATGTGTTGAAACAGCTGCCGGGCAGGTTCATGTAGAAGCCACCACCCTGTTGATTCCCGGGGAGAATGATAGCGAAGAAGAGATGAGAAGCCTGGCTGCCTGGCTGGGATCGTTAAACCGACACATCCCCCTGCATCTATCCCGTTATCACCCGGCCTACCAATTTAGTATTGCCCCAACCGACCCGACGGTGATGGTAAGGAGCCGCGATATCGCTCGGGAATACCTGGACTTCGTGTATCTGGGCAATCTGGCCGCGGAAAACAATACTCATTGTATAAACTGCCAGGCCTTGCTTATCCGGCGGACCGGCTACAGGGTGGACATAGTCAACTGGCAAGAGGGAAAGTGCAGTCAATGCGGGGCCAAAGTAGACTACATAAAACCGCTATAAGAAGTAATGGGAAGGGCCAAAAAGCCCTTCCCATTTTTATATGAAAGCCCGCGGCATTTAAATCCGCCAGGCTATTCACACCTGCTTTGGATCATACCCGGTCTGATACCAGTTGATACATACCAGTAATGAGGACAGCTTCATTTTAACCATAGGGAATACCAAACATAGCGGTGCCTTATTTAACAACTGGGCCTATTCTTTTTTATGCCAGCGGCATATTATACTGTTCTCAAGTTAATGCAAGGAGGTTGAAAACCGTGCCGAAGATTACTTTTTACTGCGTAAACAGCTGAAAGACCTGCCAGAAAGCCAGGGCCTGGCTTGCCGAGCAGGGTGCGGACTATACATACCGGGATCTACTGAAAGAGCCGCCGGGTTTGGAGGAACTTAAGAAACTGGCGGAAATGGGCGGAATCGACCTGAAAGGGCTGGTCAACATCCGCAGCCAGGCCTTCAAGAAGCTCCAGCCGCAGCTAATGGAAATGGATGAAGCAGGGATCGCCGACCTCATCAAACAGGAGCCCCGAATAATGGTTCGGCCTGTACTGGTTGTTGATAAAAAACTGGCCACCGGCTTTAAGGACGAGGAGTACCAGCGGGTTTTGGCCGGCACATAGAATACAAAAAAGTATACAGTATAAGAGCTGAATGGTGGTTGCAAAGTCAACCGCAGATGCTATAATGATATACGGCTAATGATAAAAGATATTGCTGAGGACAAAGGCGTCCTCCATGCGCACGGAAAACGTGGGGCTAGGAGGCGTTTTTTTTTGGGCCCGGTGAAGGGAGAAAAAACATGAAAAAGGGATATTTGATCCTGGAGGATGGGACTCAGTTTCAGGGGACTCTGATCGGTGACGCTGCCAGCAGTGATGGAGAAGTGGTGTTTAACACCAGTATGGTGGGCTATGATCAGATAATTACCGATCCTTCTTACGCAGGGCAGATTGTAGTCATGACCTATCCGCTCATTGGAAACTACGGGGTCTTTTCGGAAGCCCTGGAATCCGCCCAACCCAGTCTCAAAGGCCTGGTTATAAGAGAACTGGGCGCCAGCGATGGATCCCGCCATTATCAACAGGAAGACACGTTGGAGAACTACCTGGTAAAGAACCGGCTGCCCTGCCTGATGGGCATAGATACCAGAGCCTTGACCCGTTTGCTGCGCAGTCGGGGGACTATGGGCGGCGTCTTGATAGATTCCAATAACCATCCAGAGGAACTGGTGGAGCGGGCCCGGCAGGCGGTTAAGCCTCCTCAACCCGGCTATGTTCTGCAGGTCAGCAGCACGGAACCCCGCCAGTACGGCCAGGGGACCCGGGTAGTCTTGATGGATTTCGGAACCAAGAAAAGCATCATAACTTCGCTGGTGCAGCGGGGCTGTCAGGTTATAGTGGTTCCGGCCGCTACCACAGCCGAACAAATACTCGAATACAACCCCCAGGGCGTGGTCCTTTCCAACGGGCCGGGGGACCCCATGGACTGCCCTTACGCCATCTACAACATCTCCCGCCTGGTAGGGAAGGTGCCGATTATGGGAATCTGTCTGGGGCATCAACTGCTGGCTCTATCGCTGGGTGCCAAAACCTACAAACTCAGGTTTGGCCACCGGGGGGCCAATCACCCGGTCAAGAACCTAAAAAGCGGGCGCATATTTATAACCTCGCAAAATCACGGCTACGCAGTGGAGCCTGACTCCCTGCAGGGCTCAGGGGCCGAGGTATCTTATATCAACATGAATGACGGTACGGTGGAGGGTTTGGTACATAGACAGCTGGGCCTGAGCTCGGTCCAATTCCACCCTGAAGCGGCGCCGGGGCCGCAGGACACCCGGTACCTGTTCGATGATTTCGTGCGGGCCATCGCTTAACAGCTTGTTCTAAAGCCCCATGCGTGGCTTGGGAAAGGGGGCATTAAAATGGGCAATTTGAATCGTTGTTCTACCGGGGTAGAGGCCCTGGATCGGGTTTTGGATAACCTGTGCCTGGGCGATAATGTAGTATGGCAGGTTGATTCGGTTATTGACTACGCATATTTTGTGCGCTGTTTTGTCCAGCAGGCTTTGCGGGAAAAACGCCGCCTGGCCTACATTCGCTTTGGCCAGCACCGCAGCATCGTGGTGGACGATCCACTGGTTAAAGTATATTACCTGGAGCCGGTGCAGGGATTTGAAAGCTTTTCCGCTCAGGTTCATGAGATCGCCAGCCAGGAAGGGCGCGGAGTTTACTACGTATTTGACTGTCTATCCGATCTTCTATCCACCTGGGCGACCGATTTGATGATCGGCAACTTTTTCCGGGTGACCTGCCCCTATCTGTTTGAACTCGATACCATAGCCTACTTTTGTTTACTGCGCAACCGCAACTCAAACGACACCATCGCCCGCATCCGGGAAACCACCCAATTGTTTCTGGATGTATATCATCAGGGGGAGCAGGTTCTGGTCCACCCCCTCAAAGTATGGAACCGCTATTCTCCGACTATGTTCCTACCTCATGTCAAAGTGGGAGAGGATTTCCTGCCCATAACCAGCAGCATGGAAGCCTCCCGGTTGTTTTCCAGCTTTAACTGGAGGGGGCCGGGCAATGTGGAAAGCAAACTCGACTACTGGGACCGGGTATTTTTAAAAGCCCAGGAGATGGTGGAGCATTCCCGAAATGGAGAAAGGGTGTCTACCCAGGAAGAAAAAGAGATGGTGGATCAGCTCTGCCGGATGATGATCGGGCGGGAGGATAAAGTATTAGACCTGGCCTACCGCTATTTTACCCTGGAAGACCTTCTGGAGATCCGCAACCGGCTGCTGGGCTCGGGATATATCGGAGGCAAATCGGTGGGTATGCTCCTGGCCAGAAAGATCCTGCAGGCGGACCGGGCCAACGACTGGGACACATGGCTGGAGCCGCACGACTCCTTTTATATAGGTGCGGATGTCTATTACACCTTCCTGGTGGAAAACGGCTGTTGGAATCTTCGTCTGGAACAAAAAAAAGAAGAAAGCTATTTCACGGCGGCGGCTACATTAAGGGGAAAGATCCTGGCAGGGGAATTTCCAGGCGCTATACGGTATCAGTTGTATCAGATGCTGGATTACTATGGGCAGTCCCCGATAATCATAAGATCCAGCAGCCTTTTGGAGGACGGCTTCGGCAATGCGTTTGCCGGTAAATATGAGAGTCTATTCTGCGTCAACCAGGGCGACCTGGCGGAAAGATATGCGATGTTGGAGAAGGCAATCAAAACCGTTTACGCCAGCACCATGAGCGACGATGCCCTGACTTATCGCTGGCAGCGGGGTATGGCTGGCAGCGACGAGCAGATGGCCTTGCTGGTGCAGCGCGTATCGGGTTCGCACCACGGGTATTATTTCTTCCCCGATCTGGCCGGGGTGGCTATGTCCAACAATCCCTTCGCCTGGCGGGAGGATCTCGATGCCGGGGCCGGCATGATGCGCCTGGTTCTGGGTCTGGGAACCAGGGCGGTCAACCGGGTGGAAGAAGACTACCCCCGGGTGGTGGCCTTAGATAGACCTCTGGTGCGGCCGGAAAGCAATTCTGAAGAAATACGCCGTTATTCCCAGCATAAGATTGATTTATTGGATGTATCCATAAATGAACTGGTTTCCTTGGATATCGGGCGTTTGTCAGGTTTGAGTTCAGACATCCGCGCCTGGCCTTTGGTGGCCGAGCATGATAATGAAACCAGCCAGCGTATGAAAGCCATGGGCTACGAAGACCCGAGGGCCTGGACCCTTACCTTTAAAAAACTGTTAACCGAAACAGCGTTGGCCGCGGGGATGCAGAATCTGCTTCAGACCCTTGAAAAGGCTTACGACCACCCGGTTGATACCGAGTTTACCATCAATTTCATGCCTGATCAGAGCATGCGGCTTAACCTTTTACAGTGCCGCCCCCTGCAGACCTGGAAGAGAATCAACCGGCCGGGCCGCCGGGAGGCCAGCAGTGACGCCCAGGTTATCGTAAAGACTCAGGGCCGGTTCATGGGCGGTGACGACCTGCCGATCATCGAACGGATAATATACGTAGAGCCCCAGGCTTATGCCGCTCTGACCGTAAATGACAAATACCAAATCGCCCGTCTGGTAGGAAGGATAAACCGGGCTTTTGCCTCCCGGATGCGTTCGCTGGCCTTTATCGGCCCGGGCCGCTGGGGGACCAGCACGCCCTCCCTGGGGGTGCC
>JBDKUE010000023.1:0-16923 GCA_039679855.1 Syntrophomonas sp. | reverse complement strand
GCAGCAAGGTTCTTTCTCGAGAGGAGAAATAAGGTACTGGATATACGACGATATGTCGTATATCCAGTATTTGCTCCGGTTTTGTTTGAGGAGGGAATAATGTAATGATATTCGGTTTTGAACCATTAGAAGGTGGTTACGAGGTTCCGATGCGTATGGTCGGGGCCAATGTTCCCTATGAATGGCTAATCTATATTTTCATGTTCATACCGATTGGCATCTTCCTGTACGGTGCATGGAAGAAGATTGAAGTATGGTTGTTAGCCAAAGGCGAATTGCATCGTAATGACCAGGTAGGAGCGCGGATCTGGTCCTGGTTTAAGTATTCATTTCTCCAGGCCAAAGTTATTCGTAAACCCCTGGCAGGTTTTATGCATGCTTTCCTGTTTTGGGGATTCCTGATTCTCGCTCTGGCAGCCGGTGTGGATGCCGCCCATTTCTGGATCCACTGGCCGCCGATAGAGGGTGCAGTATATATCGGGTTCTCCTTTGTAGTTGATTTACTTGGTTTTGGAGCCCTGGTTGGAATCATCGTCCTGGCATTTATCCGGTATCTTGGTAAACCTGATCGTCTCAATGATACCAATTCTGCCGATGGATGGATGATTCTTCTGATTTTTGTGATTCTGTTGACTGGTTATTTCATTGAGGGTATCAGAATTGCAGCTCAGATCAAAATGGCCACTCAATTACAAAACATTATTTATGAAAAATGGGCATCTCCTTTTGGATGGATGTTTGCCCAGATGTTCATGGGCAGCAATCTCGACGGGTTGCTGATGTGGCACCGCATTCTGTGGTGGTTCCATATGACTATCGCATTCATGTTTGTTGCGCTAGTTCCTTTCACCAAGCTGTGGCATATTTTCGCCAGCATGGTCAACTACGGATTCCGGGATCTCGGCCCTTCAGCCTGCCGCATGGTTGACAATATCGAAGAGGCTACTTCCTTCGGCGTAGAGAAGATTGAAGAGTTTGGCTGGAAAGACCTGGTCGACCTGGATGCCTGCATTCGCTGCGGTCGCTGCCAGGAAAACTGCCCGGCATATAATACCGGCAAACATCTGAATCCTAAACTCACCCTGATCCAGGCCATGAAGAAACACCTGGATGCCAAGGCTCCGTATCTGATAGAAGCCAAGAAGAGCGGTGTTTCGGAAGAAGCGGAAGAAATGGCTATGACTGTTGAAGGTGCAGAAGAGATGAATCCCATGGAAGCAAGCCTGATCTACGATGTAGTCACCACCGATGTAGTTTGGGACTGCACCAACTGCCGGGCTTGTATGGAGCACTGCCCGATGTTCATCGAGCATATTCCCAAGATTATCGAAATGCGCCGCAACCTGGTTATGTGGCAGGGTGATATGCCTGCTGAAGCCCAGATGGCGTTTACCAACATGGAACGCAACTACAATCCCTGGGGTGTTGGCTGGGCTAATCGCGCCGGCTGGCTCGAGGAAAGAGGCGTAAGAGACATCGTCAACCTGCTGGGAGAAGACGGCGGTGAGTTCGAGTATCTGCTCTATGCCGGTTGTGCCGTATCTTTTGACGACCGTTACAAGAGAGTCGGTGAATCTCTGGTAAGACTGCTGAACGCTGCTGGCGTCAAGTTTGGCTACCTGGGAACGGAAGAGTTCTGCTGCGGCGACTCCGCCCGCAGACTGGGTAATGAGTACCTGTACCAGACCCTGGCCAACCAGAACATCGAATCCTTTAACAACTACGGGGTCAAGAAGATAATCGTTGTCTGCCCGCATGGCTACAATGCTCTCAAGAACGAATACCCGCAGTTGGGTGCAAGCTATGAAGTATATCACTATACCGAAATCCTGGCCAAACTGGTGGCGGAAGGCAAATTGAAAGCGAACAAGTCGCTGGGCGCCAAGATTACGTATCATGATTCCTGCTTCCTGGGAAGACACAACAGCGTTTACAATGATCCCAGAGCTGTCTTGAAGGCCTGTGGCACATCTCTGATCGAGATCGAAAAGGGCAAAGAGTTTGGATTCTGCTGTGGCGCCGGTGGCGGACGCATGTGGATGGAAGAGCATGCGGTAGAAGGCTACAAGCGCATCAATGACACCAGAACCGATCAGTTGCTGGTTCCCGATCCGGAGATGATCGTTACCAACTGTCCGTTCTGCCTGACCATGATCTCTGACGGCGTCAAAGGTGCTGAAAAAGAAGAACAAACCAAGGTCTTTGACGTTGCCGAAGTTCTCTGGAAGGCAATGGAATAATCAATTTTAAAATAAAAGAGGAGCTCCCAAGAGGGGCTCCTCTTTTTCTATGTATTTACCCTGCAAATGCACGAAATTCGGCAAAAGCATTGTAAATAGTAGATGGATCCATGTTAAAATACAGGAGAGTTCTTCTATGCTTTTTTGTGGTTTTAAAAATCCTATTGAAATGAGGTTGGGATTTTGCGACTTGCAGTATATCCAGGCAGCTTTGACCCGGTGACCAACGGGCATATTGATATTCTGGAAAAGACCAGCAAGCTGTTTGATCGGATAGTTGTAGCGGTGGTACATAATGTAAGCAAACGGGCTCTATTTACCCTGGAAGAGAGGGAAGCCTTGATCAAGGAGAGCACTCTTCATTTGAATAACGTTGAAGTGGAGAGCTTTTCCGGTTTACTGGCCGATTATGTCAGAGAAAAACAGGCCTGTGCGATCATCAGGGGATTAAGGACGGTTTCCGATTTTGAATATGAAATGAGCATGGCTATGATAAATAAAAAGCTCATACCCCAGGTTGATACAATATTTGTCATGTCAGACTGCAACAATGTATTTATAAGCTCCAGCATCGTAAAAGAAGCAGCCCTGCTCGGTGGAGATGTGAGTTCCCTGGTTCCCGCAGCGGTCAATGAAAAATTGCTGCAGAAGGTAGGCCTGTCTGAGGTTTAGATCAGGGTTTAAGTAAAAAGATTAAGGCTGTTGGAACTATAGAAACGTCCCAACAGCCTTTTCGTTTAGTGGTGTTTATACATGGGTGATCACAGTACGGTAACCATCAGGGTTTTCATACCCCAGGTCAAAGCGTCTTGGTGGGATGAAAAACAGAGGTCAATCCGATTCCCCTGGATAGCATTGCCCTGGTCGGCCGCAATTGCATAACCGTAACCGGGAATATAGAGCCGGCTGCCCATGGGAATGACCCGCGGGTCTACCGCTGCTATACCATAGCCCAGTGGATAACCCAGGTAGGAAGGTTTTCCACCGTAAGGGTAGTTGCATTGGTCACAGGGGCAGTAGGCAGTTGCCACCAGGGTCACGTACCTGGTGCCACGTGAAGGTGGATTAGTGGGACTCTCGGACCAACCCAGGGCCTGTCTGGTCAATGGGCCTACCAGGCCGGTGTTGGGTAGTCCATTATCCTTCTGAAACTTGACCACCGCGGAATAGGTGAGAGATCCAAAAATTCCGTCAGCTGTGCCGCACCAGTAACCCCGGGAATTCAATTCTTGCTGAAGTGCGGTTACACTTTCCCCGCTTGACCCCCAGGACAGGTTGGGTGCGGCGGCCAGGGCCTCTCCGGTGCCCATCCAAAGAGAGGCGCCGATTAACAGTGCGATGAAGAGGGTTTTAAACCTATGTTTAAGCATATGGTCTCCTTTCTTAAGTAATTCCCTGTTGAATAAGTTGGATCAGATCAATGTAGCATGCATCAGGGCAACCAAGTACCGATGCCAGATTCCGTTCTTGTTTCCCAATTTGAGTAAGCCGCACCACCCAGGGGCCAAACTTAGGTTCATTCTACTTAAGCTTCCGCCTTCAGACAAACCGTCCTGAATCGTGAGTATAGGTCACAGTTTGACAATGAGGTGAGTAGAACAATATAAGGGGGATAATTCGCAGGACAAGTCGCGCAGACGCTGTGATGGGATAATCATACAGGTAGGTAAAAACCCAATTTTAGGGACTTCGTTTAAGAGGCCTGGTTGGAGGGGATGTACAGGGCCCCTGCCTTTTAAACCGGGCGTAGACGAGGAAGACTCTAAACCCGGCTTTTTCCTATATTAATGTTAAAAAAAGGCCTGAATGCAATTATTCGTCAATGAGATATAGGCCCGCAAGGCAGCGGGCAGCCAATCCCTGGTAAAGATGAACTCCCAGGCGGCCCATTGAAAGTTGGTCCTCGGTGATATCCCGAAAGAAGCTGACTGGATTGCCCACTGCCAGTTTACGGGTGGGAATGTTTCTTCCCGGGGGCAGTAGACCGCCAGCTGCCAGGACGCTCTCGCTGCCCACTTCGCAGCCAGTGCTGACTATGGAGCCCATGCCCACCATTGAGCCCTGTTTAATGAGGCAGGGTCCGTGTACTATGGCCCCATGGCCGATTATGACGTTTTCTTCAATGATGGCAATTGCGTCTGGATCGCAGTGTACGACGCAATTATCCTGAACATTGGAACCCCGACCGATAACGATTTTGCCATAATCACCCCGAATTACAGCACCTGGTCCGATGTAGCAATGTTCACCCAGTTCTACATCCCCGATTACGGCAGCCTGGGGATGAACAAAGCTGGTGGCCGGAATCAATGGGCGCTTGTTTTCAAATGCATAGATTGACATAGAATTCCTCCATTTATATACTTGTACTCTGACGAGTAATACACAGAATTAAGAATAACAGAGTACCACAAAGCTAGTTTACTAAAAAAAGTCAAACAAATACTATAGATTTTTGCTTTATATCCATGACTGGTTATAATTATTTATATCTAGGGAAGAAAGGGTAAAGAGGGAATGATAATAGAAGACCGGCTGCTCAAGGCAGTAGATAGAGAAAAAAAGATACGTATGATTTTGGCTTCATCCACCGGGGTGGTAGAGGAGGCCCGGCAAAGGCACCAAACATCGGCAACCGCTTCAGCTGCCATGGGAAGGATCATGACCGCAGCATTAATGATGGGCAGTGATCTTAAGGATGAGGCTGACCTTATAACAATCAAGGTAGACGGTAAAGGCCCGGCGGGAAGTATTATAGCAACCGCCAACAGCCGGGGCGAGGTTAGAGCCTTTATTGCCAATCCCCAGGCCGACCTTCCTTCTATGTACCCCGGGAAGCTGGCTGTGGGGGAACTGGTGGGCAGAGATGGATTCCTCGAAATAAGCCGGGACATGGGTTTGAAACAGCCGTTTGTAGGCCGGACGCCTTTGCTAAGCGGAGAGATCGCTGAAGACCTGGCCAACTATTTTTTAAGTTCTGAACAGATACCGTCTCTGGTGTCTTTAGGTGTCCTGGTGGGGCCTCACCTGGGAATACAATCAGCTGGAGGCCTGATTGTTCAAGCTCTTCCCGGAGCAGCCGATGAACTTTTGGAGATAATAGAAAGTAACATAGTTGGGATAGGCCCTTTAAGTCACGCTTTGTATGAATGCGAATCGCTGGAACGGATGCTTGGAATGGTAGCCCAGGGACTGGAGTATGATGTTGTAGGCAGCCTCTCTTTACAATACCGGTGCAACTGCAGCTATGAGCGCCTGGCGGGAATTCTGGCCAGTTTATCAAAGGATGAAATCATGGAAATCTGTGATGAAAATGGGGCAGTTGAGGTATGCTGCAATTTCTGCAACGAAAGGTATGAATTCCAGGGTGAGGATATTCTAGCCTTAAAAAGCGAAAAGCCTTAGAGCTCACTCTAAGGCTGCGGGTCTATAACGCGCGTTCGACTTTTCCGGAACGCAGGCAGCGGGTGCACACATAAGCCTTTTGAGGAGTGCCGTTTATCAACACTTTAACCCGCTGAACATTGGGCTTCCATTCCCGGTTGGTTCTGATATGGGAGTGGCTATATTTCTTGCCAAATGTTACGCTCTTATCGCAAACCACACATTTTGCCATATGTTTGCCTCCTCTCAATTCGCACCTTAATATTATACCAGAGGGGTAGGAGAAGGGCAAGAAGAAGGAATCGAGTTAATGCTGTAGAATAAAAACAAGTATATTGGTTTAGGAGGGGTTTCTAATGTTTAACATTAAGAATAACGAGTATGGAAGCATCGAGGTTTCCCGTGAAGTTGTAGAGACCCTGGCCGGGCTGGCGGCAGTCGACTGCTACGGACTGGTAGGTATGGTGGCGCAGGATATTCAGTCAGGAATTGGCAGCATCCTGGGCATTGACTCGGTCAGGAAGGGAGTAACCGTTAAGGGTTCAGATACGGGGCTCATTATAGATGTATTTGTAATTGTAATCTATGGTGTTAAAATATTGGAAGTATCCCATAGTGTCATGCAAAAAGTGGCTTATATGCTGGAAGATAAAGCAGGACTCCCGGTGGCCGCAGTTAATGTCAACGTCAAAGGCGTGAAAGTATTAGGATAAGTCGGGGAGGAAAATGGAGTTGAGCCTGTCAAGCATTACAGGGAAGGACCTGGTTAGAGGCGTTAAAGCGGGCTGCATCAAGCTGGAGCACAACCGCGATCGGGTCGATCTCCTTAACGTATTTCCGGTACCTGATGGAGACACCGGAACAAATATGTATTTGACCCTGTTATCAGCCGTTAAGGAAGGTGAAAAGTCATCCGAACAGAGCCTTGGTAAACTTGCCAAAGCCCTCTCCACCGGGTCGCTCATGGGCGCCAGAGGAAACTCCGGCGTAATTTTATCCCAGGTTTTTCGCGGGTTTGCGAAGATGCTGGAAGGGAAAGAGGAAGCCCGGGCCATGGATCTGGCACAGGCTTTAAAGATGGGCTCAGATACGGCCTATGAAGCCGTTATGAAGCCGGTTGAAGGTACGATTTTAACTGTAATACGGGAAGTGGCCAAAGCCTGCGAAGCCAAAGCCAGGCAGAGTGACGATATACTGGCGGTTTTACTTGAAGGGATAAGGGTAGGGGAGCGTACCCTGGAGAAGACTCCCACCATGCTGCCGATCTTGAAAGAGGCGGGAGTGGTAGATGCCGGTGGGCAGGGTCTGATTTATTTCCTGCAGGGGATGGTTGAAGGGGTTGCCCAGGAAAAAGAGTTGTCCCTGGATCTCTACCGCGCCCCCCAGCCTTCCAGGAGTATGGGCAAGGCCTTTGATAATGTACAACTGGAATACCAGTATTGCACCGAACTGTTGTTGTCGGGGAAAGACCTGGACAGCGCTGATATGAAAGACCACCTGGCTCCCCTGGGGGATTCCATGCTGGTAGTCGGGGAAGATGAGCTGATTAAAGTGCATATTCATAGCAACCACCCCGGAAAGGTCCTGGACACCTGTCTGCAGTGGGGAAGTCTGAGTGATATAAAGATAAACAACATGCTGGAAGAAACCCACGAACATCTTCTGCTTCTCAACAGCGAAGAGCCTGAGAATAAACCGGAAGCTGCCCCCAAGAAAATAGGAGTTGTAGCAGTAGCAGCCGGGGAAGGGATGAATCGTATCCTGGACAGCCTGGGTGTTGATCAGGTAGTTTGGGGCGGACAGACCATGAACCCGAGTACTGAGGACTTATTGCAAGCATGTAAGCGCATTAAGGCGGAAAACATAATTATATTGCCCAATAATGGCAATGTCATTTTGGCCGCCCAACAGGTTCAGCAGTTCTCTGAAACTCCGGTATATGTGCTTCCAACCCGTTCAGTGGTCCAGGGGATCAGCGCTATGGTGGCCTATGAACCGGACGGTGCTATTGATGCGGTAAAAGAGGCTATGGCTGAGATTGCTGACAGCGTCAAATATGCGGAAATTACCCGCGCGGTAAGGGATTCACATGTAAACGGTATCGGAATAAAAGAAGGCGATATTATCGGTCTGGTGGGCGATAAAATTGTGGCAGCGGGTACGGTAATGGATGACATAATAAAAATGGTCCTGGAAAAGATGCTTGAGGACCACAATGAGTTGATAAGCGTTTTTTACGGTGAGGATACCACACCTGAAGAAGCCGACGATGCCGTTGGATTTATTAAGGAGCTGTATCCGGACTGTGAAATAGAAAGCCATTTCGGAGGGCAGCCCCACTACAATTACCTTATTGCTGTTGAATAGAACATAAGCTTCGTAAAGGTTATTTCAGAAGATCTTTTTCTGACTTAACCTTTTATTTTCAAGGGGGAAATAATGGAGCCCTTGCTGGAAAAAGTACAATTTCTCAAGGGAGTAGGTCCCCGGCGCAGCGACTACCTGGCGCGCCTTGGGATAGTGGATGTGTTTGACCTTTTCTGGCATATTCCCCGGGCTTATTTTGATCAGAGCCAGGTTAAAACGATTAGCGGGCTGGTACCGGCAGAAAAATCGAGCATTGTAGGGCGGGTAATGGCGGTAGACACACGCAGAACTCGCAGACAGCCGGTTTTCAGGGCTTTAATTGAGGACAACAGTGGAACCCTCCCGGCTGTTTGGTTCAATCAGGCCTTTCTATCAAGGCTGATCAAACCAGGCCACAGCCTGTTCCTGAGCGGTCGTTTGGGAAGCTACGGAGGCCAGCCGGTGTTTTATGTCAGCGAATACGAGGTTTTGGAGGAGGAAAATCAAGCTTTGCGTATTCTACCGGTCTACCCGCTTAGCAGCGGATTGACTCAGAAGGCTATGCGGGCGTTGGTAAACCAGGCTTTGCAGGAAAGGTTGGTCTATTATCCGGAGATTTTTGATTCGTCAGTGCGCGACCGCTATCAGTTATGTGATATAAACTACGCGTTTTACAATATACATTTCCCGTCCAGCCTGGAAGCCTGCCAAAAGGCTCGTCGGCGCCTGGCTCTGGAGGAGCTTTTCCTTTTCCACTATGAGCTCTGGCAGCGACGCAAGGTCGGCCGGGTAAACGGAGTCTCCCACCAGGCCAGGAGCGGTCTCGTGAATAAGATCGTGGACGGTTTGCCTTTCGGCCTCACCAAAGCCCAGCAGCGGGTCCTGAACTTGATTTTAAACGATATGGAGTCATCCCAACCTATGAACCGTCTTTTGCAGGGAGATGTCGGGGCGGGAAAAACCATAGTAGCTCTTCTGGCTATGGCTCAGGCAGTAGACAGTGGGTGTCAGGCGGCTATGATGGTACCCACTGATATACTTGCCAAGCAGCATTTCCAGGCTTTGAGACAGTTCCTGGAACCTTACGGGCTTACAGCGGCTTGCCTGAGAGGAGCTACTGGGACCGCTGAGCGTCAGCAGATCATACAGAATCTGGCCCAAGGCAGCCTGGACCTACTGGTGGGGACTCATGCCCTGCTGCAAGAGGATATAAATTTTAAAGAGTTGGGACTGGTTGTGATTGACGAGCAGCATCGTTTCGGTGTCAAACAGCGAGCTCGTTTGGGCGTAAAAGGACCGAACCCGGACCTTCTGATTATGACCGCAACTCCGATACCCCGTACCCTGGCTCTGACTCTCTACGGAGATCTGGATCTGGCAGTTATTGATGAACTACCTCCGGGGCGCAAACCGATCAAGACCAGGGTGGTGGCCGAAAATAAACGAGAGCAGGTTTACAGCTGGCTGCGCGACAAACTGCTCAGCCAGGCCGGCACCCAGGCGTATATAATCTGCCCCCTGGTGGAGGAGTCCGAAGACCAGGATCTAAAGGCTACTGAAACCCTTTTTGCCGAGCTCAAGCAGGGTATTCTAAAGGAACTGCCAATTGGCATGGTTCATGGCCGGCTTCGCCCGGCCCAGAAGGATCAAGTAATGGAAGACTTTAAAAAGGGACACGTCAAAGCACTGGTTTCCACTACGGTTGTTGAGGTAGGGGTCGATGTCCCGTCAGCCACCATTATGGTGGTGGAGCATGCCGAACGTTTCGGACTTTCCCAGCTGCACCAGCTTCGGGGGCGGGTGGGAAGAGGCTCCCGGCAGTCATTTTGCCTGCTCCTATCCAATCCGCGCACCGAGGATGCCTGGAGGCGTCTACAGGCCATGGAAAGAAGCAGCGACGGGTTCTATTTGGCCCAAGAAGACATGGCTATACGCGGTCCAGGAGAGATACTGGGTTTTAAACAGCATGGCATAAATCAATTTAAAGTGGTAGACCTGCTTCAAGACCGGGAGCTTATAGAATTGAGTCTGGAACTGGCCAGGAACTATGCCCCCGACTCATCAGTAATGAACGAATATTTCAAGCGAAAATTCGTTAAACCCGAAGATGTTTCATTTAATTAGGATTATATTTTAATAAATTAAATTGAAAAGCCTAAAAATAGTACTGCCTTAAAGAGGGTAGTTATTTTTTTTGAAAGGAGGCAAAATCGTGGATGACAAGAGGATAAGTTCCAAACCCGACCCTTTAAGCAGGCTCAAATATGAAATCGCTCAGGAAATTGGTATAAATAAAAAGTCGAAAACGAATGAAAATGAGAAAGAATTTAAAAAGTAATGAAAATACTTCTAGCATATTAGCCGCCGCCGGGGAAAAAATATGACTACATCACACAAAGGAGGTGAACAAAATGGCAAGAAGCAATAAGATTTTGGTACCGCAGGCTCGCGCCGCTATGGATCAGTTCAAGATGGAAGCTGCATCTGAAGTTGGGGTAAGCTTGAAGCAGGGCTACAATGGAGACCTGACTTCTCAGCAGGCCGGCAGCATCGGCGGACAAATGGTTAAGAAAATGATTTACTCTTACCAGCAGGGCAAGGCCAACACCGTGAAATAATTGTTGTAGAATAAATTAAAATCTAAAAATAGACAAGCGGATCAATTATATCCGCTTGTTTTCATTTTATTTGCAGTGCAACGTTCCGTATATTGTGTACATAAGTTGGAGCAGTTTCTTTCGAAGGACAAGGCGGTCACAGCTCCTTGCCGTCCTGGCACCGGCGGCTCTCTGGCATCCTGCCATCGCCGCACTAGTTCGTCCATGAACGTCGCTGTATTAGCCCATCCGTGGGCGTATCGCGGCTCCATGCCGTCCTAGCATCGCCGCATTAGCCCGTCCGTGGGCGTCAGGAGCGAGTAATGCTGGACGTATTGCGATTGACGACAACGCAGTAATTCGGAAAAACCTGCCCAAATTGTGGGCATGAATATACTGAATGTTGCACTAAGTTGCATAGAGCTCCAACTGTTCCTGAGAGATATTGGGAAACAGGGCGGTAGCTACGCCCATGGAGATGATCCGGGCGCTGTTTTCGATTATTTCATCTACTTCCTTGGGCGTAACCGCCAGGCTGCCCCCATATATGGATAAGATTTGTTTTATGGCCTCATTTGATTTGGGTTCATCGTACATGGCGCCGCTGGTGAGGCAGAATTGCTTTACAGCCTGGCCGGCAATAACCAGAGCATTTACAATGGTCGGGCAGCCGATGGCAATCACCGGAATGCCGAGCTCATCCTTGTTGAGGGCATGTCTTACGTTCCCAATCCCTGAACCCGGCTGAATACCTGTGTCGGAGATTTGAATACTGTTGCCGATGCGATCGACGTTTTGGGCGGCCAGGGCGTCGACTACAAATAAAACCGCGGGGTTGACCTTTTCTACTACCCCCTTTATCACTTCAAAGGTCTCCAATCCGGTAATGCCTAGGACTCCAGGGGCTATTCCGCAGGTGGGGCGCATTCCTTCCACCAGGGCATCGGGAGCATATTGATGGTAATGCCGTGTTATAGGGCTGTATTCAATAAATTTGGGACCCAGGGAGTCGGCTGTGGCTCTCCAGTTGCCAAGGCCAACCAGCAAAACCGTATCCTGGGGATTAAGTTTCCCACCCAACAGGCCTTGAATACCTTTGCCCATGGCTCCGATTATCTCCTCTTTTACATAGGGGTCGTTTATTTTCAAAGGAGGAGACTCGATAGTAATGTAGGTTCCCCGGGGCTTGCCAATTTGTCTGGCGCCCTCGTCGGTGGTAATCTTGATGGTTGTTACCTTGCATTGTTCCAGCTTTTCGACCTGTTCTTCCACTCCGGCGATCTCCCGGCCGGTTGCACCTCTTACGAGGTCTTTGGCTTCAACCGCCAGGTCCAGATTGAGGTTAAATTCCTTAATTAAGTCTTGTATGGCAGACACCTCCTTGAGTTTAGTATCAACCCCCAATTTTAGAATTATGCGAAATGGGAAAATAAAATGGCGGCCACTAGGACCGCCATTTTTGGGGAGAGGAGAATTTTGTAAAGTTGTTGGGGAGGGTTTGTTTACCAGATTTAATCTGGTGCTAATATGATTACCGGTCAAGGTACACATTATACACGGGCAAATAAAAAATTTTATGTTAAAATTAATAAAATTTTCTTATATCCTATAAAGGGCAAGTTATACAATACGGCGAAACATTAAAAGGAGATGGGCCTTTTTGAGAGTTATTGCCGGTAAGGCCAAGGGCAAGAGGTTAAATGCCCCACGAGGCATGAAAACACGTCCTATAACGGACATGATTAAAGAAGCGTTGTTCAACGTTTTGGGACCTGGGGTTTATGAAGCTGCTTTTCTGGACCTTTTTGCAGGAAGTGGCAGTGTCGGTATTGAAGCTTTAAGCAGGGGAGCCCACCCTGTATTTTTTGTAGATAATGATCGGGCAGCTATAGGGGTAATACTTGAGAATATAAAAAATTGCGCTTTTTCCGAGGGATTCGAAATTTATGGCCATGATGTATTTCATGCTTTAAGGGTCCTGGAAAGAAATGCAGTACAATTTGACTATATATATGTAGACCCTCCCTTTAACCAGGAGAGTATCTTTGGCAAAATAATGTCTGCGCTCGGACCGGCGCGGCTTTTAGCCCCCGGAGGTTTAGTCATTCTGCGAACCCAGCGCAAAATGATTATGGCGGACTGTTATGAAAATCTTTCTCGAACCCGGATAAATCAATACGGGGAGTCTATTTTGCATTATTATCACGTGGATAAGGAGGAAAAGGGCAATGATGGAGATATATCGCGTTCTTGATGAAATGGAATTGATTATTAAAGAGAGCAAAAAGTTTCCGTTTTCCAATGGCAAAGTAATCGTCGAAACCCACAAATTCCTCGACCGCCTGGACCGTATACGCGCCATATTACCAGAAGAGCTTGAGACAGCCAAATTGGTACTAAATGAAAAGGAACGGATTGTCAGAGAAGCCTGCGACGAAGCGGAGCAATATTTTGAAATGTCCAAGGATAAAGTGGCCCGGATGGTTGATGAGAATGAAATAACCCAGGAGGCCATGAAAGTAGCTGAAGAGATCGTTTCCAAGGCTGAAGAAGTCGCGGTTGAGATCAGACGGGACGCCAACGAATATGCGGAAGGGGTCCTGGCTCATATGGAAATAGTGCTGCGCCGCGGTCTCGAAGCTGTATCGCGGGGCAAGGATGATATAAAACAGGCTCTTAAGACGGGCGATTTTTAAGGGTAAAAAACAGGCTTAATATAGCTGTCAGGGTGAGTACAGTCAACCCACCGGCCAGGGAATATAAAGCCAGCGACCAGGCATCCAAAGAGTAAAGCAGCTTGCTAAAGGGGGTTGAAGCGGTGAAAAGCACCTGCGTGGAAGCAAGGTAATGGTAAGCCAGCCAGGTGAATAAAACCGAAAATCCTATCTGCACGAGCCGCGATAAGAGATAAAACGACAGGCGGACGGGAATGCCGGCTACGGTGCTCATGACCTGAGCGATTATACTGCACCCGCTGAAGGCCAAGATCATGCTGATAATAAGCAACTGAGGCAGTAATCTTCCCTCAATTCCTGTTGCCGCACATTTGGTCCCCAGGGTTATTTCGAAGAAACCGGTTAAGAGTGCGTAAGCCATATTATAGTCAAGACCGGGAAGGAGTTTGCTTAAGGTCTGGGCAAGACTTTCCATTATTCCCGTAACGCTGAGCATCCTGGTCAACAAGGAAAAAAATACTACAAAGCCACCTATAGCCAGAATATTGTTCAGGCTATTTTTTATGGCATCACCCAGCATTTTTCCTGGTCCCGGGCTCGGATAATTCTTCAAACATGTCCAGGCCCGCTTCCATATTCCTTCCGGGGACTTAAAAGATGTATCTGAAGATGCTCTAAAACGCCACAATAATCCGATTAGAAGGTTGGAGAGGTAATGAGCCAGGGCCAATATATAGCCAAGCAGCGGAGAAGAAAGCATTCCCACCCCAATCGCCCCAATGATAAAAAGGGGGCTGGAGTTGTTGGTAAAGGACACCAGCCTTTCCGCCTGGTCGGCTCCTATCATCTTTTCCTCATAAAGACGGCGGGTCATGATGGCTCCTACTGGAAAACCGCTGGTAAAGCCCATGGCCACAACCAATGAGCAGCACCCGGGCAGTCTGAACAAGGGACGCATTACCGGCTCCAACAGGATCCCGATAAATACAGCCAGACCGCTGCTTATCATGAGTTCAGCGCTGATAAAGAAGGGCAAGAGAGCCGGCAGAAGCACCGATGCCCACAGTTTTATACCGGTTATCGTCGCGTCTATGGTTTCTCGTGGATTTATTAGCATAAAAAGGGTTAATATTAAGACAAGCAGCAGGAATAACACCCGTCCTAAGATAGACATATATTGCGCAACCTTCAAGACCAAATTTAAACATATATATGTCTGCGCCAGTTTGATTTAGAAGCTTTCTAATATAGAAAGCTGGCTCTATATATAATCAAAAGGTGAAGCGGGGGAAATTATATGCAGGGTGATAGGCCAAAGATCGGTCTGGTCTTGGGTTCGGGCAGCGCCCGGGGTCTGGCTCATATAGGGGTAATTCAGGTCCTGGAGGAGAACAATATCCCCATTGACCTTATAGTTGGATGCAGTATGGGAGCCATGGTGGGCGGAATCTACGCTGCCGGAGCCAAAATAAACATGCTGGATCGCCTGATCGAATGCATGGATACCAGTCTGCTTTTTGACGTTCGCTTCCCCCGCATGGGTTTCATGGAAGGTAAAAAGATTCACTATTTTCTGGAGTTGTTAACCAAAAAAAAGACCTTTGCCGACCTGGAAATCCCTTTTATAACAGTTGCGACCGACCTTATATCAGGTGAAGCGGTTGTATTTAAGGAAGGGGTGGTGGCTGACGCCATAAGGGCCAGCATATCTATTCCCGGGGTATTTCAGCCGGTCCATCTGGACAAAATGATTTTGGTTGATGGGGCGGTGGCCAACCGCCTGCCGATCGATGTGGCCCAAGACGAGGGGGCGGATATCGTCATTGCGGTTGAAGTGAACTATACCCACGCCCGGGAGGTAGTTATCAACACCGCCATGGACGTAATCTTGACTTCCCTTGATATTATGCAAAAACCTCAGTTTGACATGATATCCCAACAGGCCGATGTACTGATTAAACCGGAAGTAGGACACTTCGCTTCTAGAGACTTCAATAAATCAGGTGAATTAGTGGCCCTGGGAAGGCAGGCGACTGAAGCTCATATTGAAACTATTAAACGAAAGATCGAGGTTTTTTCGCCAGCAACTTAATGCATATAATACTAGCTAAGAATAAACCCGGGTTGGCGGGGTGGTGAAGTCCAGACCGGCCGTCCTTTGCAGCGGGTTGGGGAAGAGCAGGGTGTAGATGTCGGTGGCCATAACATCCAGGGCCAGCATCTGAGCGCCGGGGTGGCTGGAATCGTTCAAAAGCCGGGCGACATCTTTCCCCCGCGAGAGAACTTCCAGAGAGGATTTATTTTTAATGCTCTGAAGGATTTTTTGGCCTTTTGACGAAAAACCTAAGATATGCAAATACTGCGGTCCAGTCCGGTCAAATGAGTCAATTTGCTCTTTGGACAGGGAAAGTAAAGCATAAAGAAGTACCCGGTCTATGCGGGTCAGACTGTAGCGCTTGGATTTGATTTGATGCCTGATGGAATCAAGCGTGGTACAGGTTCGAGCCGCATCTTTGATGCGGTTTTCCAGGCCTTCGGCGACTTCGTAGATCTTTGCTAAATCGGCTTTTGTGGTGCTGCGCAGCTTGAAAAGAATACTTTGTTCCAAAGCATCAGGCAAGACCGGAGCGCTCCCTCTGGCTATTTCCCTTTGCATAATATCCCTACTGAGGAGCGGCATAGCGGAAGATATCAATAGGGAGGGTGCTGTCTTTCGAGTAGCCTGGCGAATAGCACTGGCGCTGGCGTAAGCGCCTAGTTCGGCGCTGTGGTAAGCAGGACCCTGGCGGTTAATGGTTATAGGAACCAGTGGTAGTTTCTCTTCGTAGATAACGTGCAGGTATTCTATACCCAGGATATTGTTGGATCCACGCAGCATTTTATCGATTTGGGAATCCTTATCCGGCAGTGATTCCTGTAAGGCGCGGGAACGAGCGACCGGAAAGCTCAAACCCTGGCTCAGATAAAACTTGAGTAGGGAGCGATAAGCTTCCGGTTCTGAGGACAATATTTGAGCGACAGAAGCCAGGGAGTCGAGCTGACCGCTTTCACTGCCGAAGGCAATATGCGAGACAACCTCAGTTTTGTGCAGGGTTAAAAGGGCGCCACGGGCAAAATAGTAGGCACTGCGTGCTGCAAAGCAAAAGGGTAATTCGATAATCAGGTCTACTCCGGCGTGCAGCGCCATTTCGGCCCGAGCCCATTTATTGCATATAGCTGGTTCGCCTCTTTGGGTGAAATGTCCGCTCATTACACATATTACAGCTGAGGGTTTCAGCTGCTCTATTGCTCGTTTTAGCAGGTACTGATGCCCGTTATGAAATGGGTTAAATTCGGCTACTATTCCCAGGACAGCCACAGGCAAATCTCCTTTGATTGGGGTGGTCAGGCAAGATAAATTTTACCACTAGTATGGTCCTTTGTGCTAAAATTAACAAAGAATATGAGCGTTCTGCTATTTTATTATGCTTAAAAGCAAGGGAGGAAAAAAGATGACACTACTGGAGGAAATTAGAGCAAAGGCAGCACAGAACCCCAAAAGAATCGTTCTGCCTGAGGGAACTGAGGAGAGAACTCTTAAATCCATCAAGGGAATATTGGATAATAAAATCGCCTATCACATTCTGCTTGGTAATGAAGCTGCAATTAAGGATCTGGCTGGCAAGGTCGGGGCCGATTTGT
>JBDKUE010000088.1:0-1639 GCA_039679855.1 Syntrophomonas sp. | reverse complement strand
GCAACTTTATTGAGGTTATAGTCATTGGTTATGATTCCTGCATTTAACTGTTTGCAGAGGCGTATTAGTTTGGAATCTACATCCCTTTCTTCAAAAGGATTTGCCTCTATTATATCAACTTTAATATCAGGGTGTTTCTGCATTTTAGAAAGAAGTTCCAGACCACGGCGTCCTTTACTGCGGCGAATATGATCAGACGAGTCGGCAATATGCTGTAATTCTTCAATTACAAAGGTCGGCACCAGCAGGGAACCCTCCAGGAAATTGCTCAAGCAAACGTCAAAAATACGGCCGTCAATAATAGCACTGGTGTCCAATATTTTGGCCTTGCCATAGCTCGATTTCCCTTCCTGATTCCGTTTCGCCCAGGGGAAATACGCCAAGATTTCCGTTCCCCTTCTAGAACCAATCTTAAATCCCAAAAATCCACAAAGGCAGAAAACAGCCAGAATTACAAAAGCTCCTTCGCGGCCGCCTATGCTGGAAAGGGGGTAGGAACACACCGCTCCGGCCAGGACGCCAACCATCAATCCAGCCGTGCTGCCCATAAGCCCCTCCAGGGAAAGATTATCAAGCCGATGATTGAACCCCTGCGATAGTTTGCGCAGCCCCTTAAGGACCATACTTGCTCCCAGATAAACCAGGGCTACCGCCAAAAGAGCGCCCGGTATTCCCCACTTAATATCAACTTTGAAAAGATACCGGCTTATATATAAGACCCAGAGTCCAGCCAGCAGACAAAAGCCCAAGAGTGCCTTGGTTGCTTGCTTTTTATTTTTAGACATAGTCTCACCTCCAATACTATTGTGAGGTTCAGCCCACCTATTTATACCACCAATGCATAAAAATTACTTATGTTCAAAATAGGCCAGGTCCGGGTAAAATACGTCCCGCTGTCCTAAGTGCCTGAATACCGGTCTATTCGATAATTGACAAACAATCGGGCTAGCTCTATAATTTATTAAAATCACCTATACAAAGGGGGCAAGTCTTTTTATGAAAGACTTGATTTGTGATGAGTTTCAAAATGTTGTTGGGGAACTGCTGATTCGCCACCGCAGCATATTAGATATACTCACCAAACTCTCCGAAGCCAGCGGTCGAGTGAACCGGGCGGTAGCCAAATCGGTCACCGACTGCGGATGCATTTCGGTCCAGGCTGAAAAGCGTTGTATACCCAATAATATCGAAACCTTCGCCGAGCTCTCCAAACTCCTGGACGACCATGTTCAAGGCACTCTGTGCCCCAATTGTGAAGACATAGTGATGAGTGAAATGGGTAAACTGCTGTTTTACGTCGCAGCCCTCTGCAATACCCTGGATATAAACCTCTACGACGTGCTGATCAAAGAGTACAAAAAGGCCACCACCCTGGGCATATATAACCTCACTTAAAACATTGAACTTGATAAATAATTAAGCCGTCCTTTTTCGGACGGCTTTTGTACATTTTTAAGGGATAAAAAACGCCAACCACCAGGGCTGGCGTTCTTCTGTGTCAATAATCAAGTTTTATTCCATATATTCAAGGAATAGCTGCTCCTGCATTCGTCTTAGGCCGTTTTTGATGGACCGGGCCCTCACTTCGCCGATTCCTTCAACATCATCCAATTCTTCGATGCTGGCGCGCAGAATGTTG
>JBDKUE010000049.1:0-5875 GCA_039679855.1 Syntrophomonas sp. | reverse complement strand
TGTATTATTGGAAAGAGATGCCCATATTTTGAATGGGGGAGCGAAGGGAAGCAATAAGTCAGACCAGGCCGCGTTTACACCCGTTCCCTGGTTTTGACTTGCTCGGAGTTATATATTACTATGAGGCTACGTGCCATGGGAAAGCTGATGAGGGATCCGGCCTCGCCATTTTAGTGTTTTTGGAGGGATTGCATTGAGTTTGGGCAAAGTTATGGTAGTATTTGGAACCAGGCCGGAGGCCATCAAAATGGCTCCGGTAGTCAAGGAACTACAAAAACAGGAGGACCTGCAAACTATAGTGACAGTGACTGCCCAGCACCGGGAGATGCTGGACCAGGTTTTGGACCTTTTTCAAATTCAACCGGATTATGACTTGAATATAATGAAGCACCACCAGGATCTATATTCAATAACCACCGGCGTTTTGACCGGATTGAAAGAAGTCCTGGAAAAAGAAAACCCACAGCTTCTTTTGGTGCATGGAGACACCACGACCACCTTCGCCGCAGCACTGGCTGCTTTTTATCAACATATACCGGTTGGTCATGTCGAAGCGGGACTTAGAACCCGCAACAAATTCAACCCCTTCCCCGAAGAGATCAACCGCACCCTGACCGGTTGTTTGACCGACCTGCACTTTGCCCCCACAGACAGCGCCCGGGAGAACCTGATCGCCGAATCAACCGCCCTCTTCCGAATATGGGTAACCGGCAACACTGTAATAGACGCCCTGCTTCAGACTATCAAACCCGATTATCAGTTCTCCGAGGAATTCTTTAAGATAGATTTTAATAAACGGATAATCCTGGTCACCACTCACCGCCGGGAAAACTGGGGTGACAACATGCGCAACATCTACCAGGCTCTGATAAAGCTGGTGGAGGAATTTGACGATGTGGAAGTGGTCTTTCCGGTGCACAGGAATCCGATTGTCAGGGATTTGGCTCAAGAAATGCTGGGGAATCTCCCCGGTTTTCACCTGATCGATCCCCTGGAGTATGAGCCCTTTTCCCATCTCATGAATGCCTCCTACCTCATTCTTACGGATTCAGGAGGTATTCAAGAAGAAGCCCCTTCGCTGGGGAAGCCGGTGCTCGTTTTACGAGACTATACCGAGCGCCCGGAAGCGGTTCAGGCCGGAACGGTGAAACTGGTGGGAACAACTTCGGAACGGGTATACAATGAGGCCCATTTACTATTGTCCGACCGCCAGGAATATAATAAAATGGCCCGGGCTATCAATCCCTATGGAGACGGGCAGGCCTCCAGGCGCATTGTAAGGGTGATTAAAGATTTTCTTTACTCGCGGATAGGGGCGGAAGAGCGGCGTTAGTACAACGTTCGTTATATTGTGTATATAAGGGATGTTGTACTAATACAACATTAATAAAAAGCATGCCTCTCAGGTAGACTAATAGCGTGAAAAGTACTATCCGGGAGGTAATGAAATGGATCCGTATCTTAGGGCGCTCTTTCAGACTGTACTGGCATTTCTGGGCATCCTGGTCTATGCTCGCCTGTTAGGGAAGCAGCAGATGAGCCAGATTACCTTTTACGAGTATGTCACCGGTATTACCTTTGGCAACATAGCCGCCAGTCTGGCCATTGACGAGTCTGATAAAATCTGGTTGCTGCTGTGGATTTTGACTTTGTTTTTCCTGCTCAGTTATTTTGCCGGGTATCTATCTGAAAAGAGCCGGCCCCTGCGCAAGCTCATTGAAGGGGAACCGACCGTTTTGATTCATAATGGGAAGATCCTCGAACATAACATGAACAAAACCCAGTACAACATGGAAAACCTGATGATGCAGCTGCGCGAAAAGGACGTTTTTAATTTAGCCGATGTGGAATATGCTATTGCCGAGACCGATGGGGTTATCACCGTTCTTAAAAAATCCCAAAAGCGCCCCGCCACTCCGGCCGACATGAATATAAGCACAGGCTATGAGGGCCTGCCGTCAGAACTTATTGTAGACGGAAAAGTGATTTACCAGAATTTGAAGCAAAACAATCTGGACGAGCAATGGTTGATGATCCAGCTAAAAAACCTGGGTTACAACGATCCTGCCGAAATCAGCTATGCTGTTTTAAATCCCGATGGGCAGATTTTGATAGATGAATACCGGGATAAGCTTGAGCATTTAAATGACATTTCTGATTGAGCAGGAGGATCCATCAAGGGGGAAAAATATTGACCAGCATTAAGTTCGCAATGGACGGCTGGAAGGCAGTATTTGCCAGGGAATTCACCTTTGCCAACTGCCGGTTGGTGAGCCAGGCTATCGCCACCTACCTGACCGGTCAGAACCTGACTCGCAAGGGATTAATAATCGCCTATGACCACCGTTTTATGGCAGAAGTTATAGCCCGGGAATGCGCCCGGGTTATAGTTGGTAATGGGATCAGGACTTATGTAATGCGCAAGGCTGCGCCCACCCCGCTGGCCGGTTTCGCAGTGCGCCACCTGGAAGCAGGCGGAGCTCTGGTTATTACCGGCGGTCATTATGCACCCGAATACTGCGGGATAAAGTACCTGGACAGCTACGGTGGGCCGGTTCTTCCGGAAATTACCGAGACTCTGGAAAAGGAAATCGAGCGTTTAGGTGCCAATGGGCGTATTTACGAGCTGGACCTTTATGAAGCCGAAAAGCTAGACCTTTTCAAGGAAATTGATCTGGAACGGGTCTATCAGGATTCGTTAAAAAAGTTGCTCCAGACCAGGTTATTTGACAAACGAAGTATAAAAGTAGTGGTTGATCCCATGTTCGGTTCCGGAACCGGCTATCTGGAAAAGATACTGCAAGAACTGGGATGTGAAGTCAAGACTATTCACAATTACCGGGATCCGTTATTTGGCGGCACCCCGCCCGAGCCCACAGCTGACAATCTTCTGGCTCTGCAAAACGCAGTTCTTACCTATCAGGCTGATATTGGTCTGGCTATGGATGGAGAAGCAGGCCGGTTTGGTGTAGTTGACGATGAAGGAGTATGGCTGGAGCCCGGTCAGTGCATGGCTTTGCTGCTGAGCCATATGGTTAAAACCCGCTCCCCTTTAGGACCGGTAGCCAGAACCCGGGCCACCAGCACCCTGGTTGACCGGGTAGCCGGTAGAAATGGTCTGCAATTACATGAAACCCAGCCGGGTTTTGCCTATTTAAGCCAGGCCTTAAGGGAGCGCTCCTGCCTTCTGGCCGGCGACGAAACCGGTCAACTTGGAATTACCGGGCATGTTCCCGTAGCCGATGGGATACTGGCTGGTATGCTGGCGGTGGAAATGCTGCTGGCTGAGGAACGGCCCCTGTCTATGATAGTTAAGGAGTTTGCCGCCGACTATGGCTCTCCGGTTTTCCTTCGCTACAATATTCCCCTTGGACCAGAGAATAAAGAAGAAGTAGAAAAAAAACTTACCCAGTGCCAGGTGAGAAACCTGGCCGGGATGAAAGTGATTTCGTGTGATTGTGGGAGAGATCTAAAGATTTATATGGAAAATGGGAATTGGGTCCTGGTACGAATGTCGGGTTTAGACAATTTTTTAAATGTATACATAGAAGGAGAAAGCCAGGAACAAGTGGAATTAATAAAGGATGCGTTATTATCAATATTGGGCCTATTGTCTGAAGGCAAATAGGCCTTTAGGCCCAAAACATAAAAGCCTACAACCCACAATTTGTAGTGAATTTAGGAAATTGGAAGGATTTTTATGAATAATGCCGAATCACTCTTTGATAGTGAAGAATTAGGTGCTGTCCAGATAAGAAATCTAGATCAAGTTATCTCCCGGGTAATCGACACGCTGGAGAATGGGCGCAATGATCTGTTTGACATTTCTCAGGACTGCCGCAAGCAAAGTGAGAAGCGGGAGCTGGAAATGGAGCAGATCAAGGTGGAAATCGGTCAGATAATCCGCGAAGTAGACAAGTACGAACGCGAAGAACGCCTTGCCCGGATTCATCTCATGGAAGTCAGTAAAAACTTTCATGCCCATAGCGAAGAAGATATAAAACAGGCTTACGAAAATGCCAGGCTTATCCAGGTAACCCTGATGGATCTGCGGCAAAAAGAGATTTATTCCCGCCGGCGCCGTGATGAACTGGGACGGCAGATCAAACAAATGGCTACCGTAGCCAACCGGGCGGATAAGCTTTTAGGCAACACCACCCTGGCTCTTAAACTGCTGACCGGCAATGCGGATAAGATCAGCGGGGTTCTGGAAGGGGCCGCCCGCCGCCAGCAGATGGAACTCTGGATAATTGAATCCCAGGAGGCGGAACGGCGCAAAATTGCCCGGGATCTACACGACGGTCCCGCTCAGAGTATGGCCAGTATGTTGATTCGTCTGGACCTGATCGAAAGGCTGGTGGGCGAAGACAGCGGCGCCTTTTTTGAGGAATTAAACAAGGCCAAGGATATGGGACGGGAGAGCCTGGCGGAAATCCGCCGGATCATGTTTGACTTAAAGCCCACTTTGATGCATGAAGACGGATTTGTATCGACCTTAAGGGATTATTTCAACAACTATGAAGCGAAATACAATTTCGAGATAGATTTTTCGATACTGGGTAATCTTAAAAAATGCGACCTGTCTATGGAGATAGCCCTGTTTCGGCTGGTGCAGGAAGCAGTGACCAATGCCCGGAAGCACTCGGGGGCCAAACGGGTTCAGGTTAAGATGGAGGAAAACGGGAAAAACCTTACCCTGTTTATCAAGGACGACGGAATTGGCTTCGATCCTGACAAAATAAGCAACAAACAGGAAAGCTACGGAATCGTGGGGATGAAGGAAAGAGTTGAATTATTCGGTGGTCAACTAGACATCTTATCCGAGCCAGGTGGGGGTACTCAGGTAGTGATTAAGGTGCCATTGGAAATGGAGGCGGGTTATGGGCAGTATAAAGGTTCTGATTGCTGATGATCATGTACTGGTGCGCGAAGGTCTGCGCAAACTCCTGGAGCTGGATGAAAATATTGAGGTAATGACCGAGGTAGGCGACGGTCAGGGAGCCATTAATATAGCCCGTAAAGCCAAGCCGGATATAATTTTGATGGATGTAAACATGCCGGGAACCGATGGCATTGTTGCCACTAAAGTTATCAAACGCGAATATCCTTCCATAAAGATAATCGCTTTAACTATATATGAAGACGAAGAAGTTGTGGAGATGGTAAGAGCCGGCGTCTCGGCCTATGTGTTGAAAGATGTGGCCGGAAGTGAGCTGGTGGACACCATCCACCGGGTAATGCAGGGCGAAATTGTCATCCATCCCCGGGTGGCCAACCGCCTGGTTCGCGAGTTGAATCGCAATGATTCAAAAAAGAACGAAGTGCGCCTTACCAAGAGGGAAAAAGACGTTTTAGATTTGCTGGTCAAGGGCAATACCAATAAAGAAATGGCCGACGCCATGTTTATCAGTGAAAAGACGGTTAAGAACCATCTTACCAGCATATTCCGTAAACTGGGGGTCAAAGACCGCACCCAGGCCGCGGTATATGCCTTAAAAAACAATATAGTGGTTGATGAAGATTAAGAAGAATTTTAAGAAGAAAATTGAGTTTGAATGAGTTTGGGTAGCTTCCTTAACTCATTTTTGCTTTGTTATGCAACTGTTACACGGGGACGTTCTTTCTGAAACATGTTAGGGGCGGAGATTTAATTTGCAGCCGCTTCCAAGTTACTAGAATACCTTTTCCCAGCATATGATATACCAGGGGCTAGGAGGGGGTTTTATGGTAATAGTGTTAAAGATTTTGTGCTTCGCTTTGTGGCTATGTATTATGTTTTTTTTATTCATAGCTCCTCGGGCTCGCCGTCATAAGAAAAGTTATACGATAACCAACGGAAAAGACGGCCACCGCTTAAGAGAAAAAATCATGTAAC
>JBDKUE010000007.1:0-4058 GCA_039679855.1 Syntrophomonas sp. | reverse complement strand
CCCGGTAAACCAGTTGGTCCACCTGCACCGGCAGGGGTTCATCGCTTGCGCCTGATATTTCTATGCCGCAGCGGTTCAATGGAAGCAGGACTTTTACTGCCGGTGATGATGCAACAGCCGCCGCCATGGACGCACTGAATTCCCCCGAAAAAGCGTTGGCTGCAATAATTGCCACCGATCCCACAATAACATCTACCCGGGGGCTATTAAAAACAACTGCATTCTCGCCGCTGGCTCCCTCGTTGGCTCCGGCGCGAAGCATTACCGAAGTAGCCACAGCGTTGGTACCCAAACCGATGATAGTGCATTTGTTGCCCATTTCAAATCTCAGTTTTTCAACAATAACCCGGCCGATTCCACCACCCTGGCCGTCGATAACCGCTATTTTCAAGACTGCCCCTCCCGTCTTTATCCACTGCTGCTGGTACTCTGTTAACACTAATTCTATACATTATCGTCGGTTAAATTTCCACATGACTGCGTTGTCGTCAATCGCAATACGTCTAGTATTACTCAATCCTCCGCCTTGTCCTGCAAAAATTTCTCTCGACGAGTAATATACAGAATTAGTGTTAACAGAGTACCAAGTCTTGGAATAGTATAGCATACTGAATTGGGCCTTAAAAAAACCTGGAGATAAATATCTTTTAAGTCGGGCCGGCTTTCTCGTCAAAATACAAAAAGCCCCCCAGACAAAACCTGCCCCCAGGGCAGGATCCAGCCTTCGTGGCTTTTGTGGCGGGTTCATCCCGCACTGTCTATATGTAAAGCTCACAGTCATTTTATCATTCTCTTAAAAATAAAAAAAGCCTGTCTTTAGAAAAGTCTGCTGGTAAAAACATAGATTTACGGCATTAGTTCAGTCATAATTAGAGCTCTCTCTGCAGGAGTTCGTCGATCCGCACCATGGTATACCCTTTTTCACGAAGACCTTTTATAATAGCGGGCAGGGCCTTAACAGTGTTGTTCCGACCGCCGATGCTGTGCATAAGGATAATGTCACCGGGGCGCACGTTGTCGAGCACATTGGCTGCAACCGCTGCGGCTTCATCCCCTGCCCAATCCAGGGTATCAATGGACCAGAGAATGGTTAGCTTCCCTTTGGCATTAAGCGCGTCGACTACCATTTGATTGATCGCTCCATAGGGCGGGCGTACACCCCATGGCGTCCTGCCGGTTAGCTTGTCTATCGCCTGATCGGTCATTGCTATCTCCTGGTTCACCGTCTCCCGGGAAGTCAAA
This sequence comes from Syntrophomonas sp., assembly GCA_039679855.1. Classification (GTDB taxonomy): domain Bacteria; phylum Bacillota; class Syntrophomonadia; order Syntrophomonadales; family Syntrophomonadaceae; genus UBA5314. The sequence continues at coordinate 2,816 of JBDKUE010000007.1, read as the reverse complement.
TCTAGCTGCCTGTGGGAATAAGTATGACTTAAAACCAGATGACCCTGGTCGTTTATCTTCTGAACCTGGAGCGGAAATTTACTACACTGCTGGCCGGTCACAAAAAAGCTTGCTTTTACTCCTTCCTTTTTAAGTATCTCCAGTATTTGCGGGGTAATTTCTCCGTCGGGACCGTCGTCAAAAGTAAGGCTGACCGAGGCTCGGCTGGCAGGTCCGTTGAGCACAATATCTTCCGGTCTATTTATGGCCATTTCTTCCACCTGTTCCCGCCACCGGGACATGCTAATTTTCTGCTTTTCGCTCAAGTTCTTGGATGATCCGTGAATTTTCAAAACATAGGGTTTTTCGGGTGAAACCGGTGGGTTGGGTGCAGGCACAGAGGTGCTAGTGCCGCTGGCTGCAGAGGGAGCGGGTTGCTGAGCCTGCTGAATGGGCTGAGCGGGATCCCGGTGATAAACATAATAGCCGGCTCCCGCTCCAATAAACAGTACTGCAACAATAATAAGCAGATACTTGTTTCGATTAGACATAAAAATAATCCTCTGAGAATTCTAGCTTATAATACGGCAGTTGTAGGCAGTGAAGCTTTCCTGAAGCCTGGTTCTCAGCACACCGCCGTTTTCATAATCCTCAGGATTCAAGGTGCGTTTGTTTCCCACTGTGGTCTCTATAATGTACACATCTTTTTTCCCCGGAATCTTGGAGAATGTAATTTGTTTAATTTCCGAAAAGGCAATGCAGCGCGCCTGCTCCTCTTCGTAGAAAACCATACCTCGGTCGTTTAATTCGATGGATTGGCCCACCCGTTTTTTTCCGCGCAAACGGAAGAACAGGCTAACCAGCATTCCCGCAGCGGCGATGAGCAGTGCGGCAATAGCGGAAAAGGCAAACCATACCACGATCCCGGCTAAAAACAGGATGAACATGATGATCCAGGCTCCAGAATATCCTGTCTTTTCAGTAATGTCAAATCGGTTCACTTTAAGGACTCATCCTTTCTTAGCAAATTCTTCATAATTATTGCTTCAATATAAATACCGACGTATTCATCATGGCACAATCTCTAATTACTTGGCAAGCCCACAGAGCGCCTTTATTTCCAGTTTATTTTATTAACCAAATCTGCCAGAATATAAACAATAGCCCAATTCTCGTTGTTATAGAGATTGACCTTTGCCGCAACGGCAAATATGAATGAGGTGTTGTTAATTATGAGCCTGGAAGAACTGGTTATGAAAAATCGCAGCTACCGACGTTTTCATGAGAATCATGTCATTGATCGGCCCACTCTGGAAAGTCTGGTCAACCTGGCCCGGCTTTCAGCTTCCGCAGCCAACAAGCAGCCCTTGCGCTACATGCTGTTTTGCGATCCCAAGAAGAATAAAGCCATCTTCCCAGCACTGGCCTGGGCTGCCTACCTCAAGGATTGGCCCGGTCCGGTTGAAGGAGAACGCCCCTCCGCTTATATTGTGATGTTGTCCGACTCACAGTGGTCCAGCCCCTATACTCCGATAGATGCAGGCATAGCCTGCCAAAGTATTCTTCTCGGCGCAGCAGAGCTGGGGCTGGGTGGCTGCATTATAGCTGGTATAAAAAAGGACAAGCTGAAAACGGTTTTGAAGATTTCGGAAAGATATGAAATAATGCTGGTGATAGCCTTGGGCAAACCACGGGAAATCGTTGAACTGCAAGTCATGCAAAACGACCAGGTTCAATACTGGCGCGACAAAGAAGGAATACATCATGTGCCCAAACGGCATTTAAAGGAAATAATACTCGGGTAATTTTAATCCTACGATATAAAAAAAGCGCCGGACATATTTTTAATCGGCGCATTTTTTAGCTACCCGTTAAAATACCGCCCTCTTGAGTGAACTGAGCGGCTTATTGACGATTCTTATGTCACAGTGCAGCATAAAACCTTTCCAGTGTAATTGGTCTTCGGCAGGCATCTTGGAAAGGTAGCGCAGGGAGACAAAAATTATCCTGTCTCCGTTTTCCCGGTAACCCAATCCAAAGTTGGGCAGCAAATACGGTTCAAACTCTTCAAATGCGGCGGCTTCTAATATTGATCCCCAATAATCCGTATGCTCGACAATATAGCGCGGATCATTTAAATACGGCTCCAACACACCGATCAAAAAATAGCGAGGCACCAACTGTGGTTTACCCAGTGCCACCATCCTGGTATAAGGCTGTTCAAGGTACTCCTGGTCTATCACTCCCAGCAGGTGCTTCTCGGAGGGGAACACGCTGATACGCTCGTTCTGCCAGTTCTTCAAGGCCCTAAGCTGTTCTTCCTGGGGAGCTACTTCGTATTTTTTTATATTGGGGTAGCCCATAGTGTTAAGGACTATCTCCTCTTCTTCCAATAACTGCTCCAACTGCTGGTTTATGTCACTGATGGTCCCGCCCACTTCGGCATGCAGTTGCCAATGAGGAATACCGTTAAATTCAGGAGAATCAAGGTAGAACTCGACGATTCTTTTCAGAATCACATTCCGTTTCTTGTTCATTAATGACTCTTCCTTTCCCGCTCGAAGTGGGATAATTGGTGTTTACCAGGGTTTAAACGAAATGTACTAATTGAACATGTGAGTTGCTGCAAATGAATGAAAATGATTGCGTGTGTAACTAAAGGGATTTTGATACAACTATTCAACATTGCTTAAACGGAATCCTGCCCAGGCTTATATTTAAGTCGAAGCAGTATCGCCACTGCCTTGGGGTTATATCAGATATTTCCCCAGCAAATAACCCAGACCTAAAACCAATAAATGGCTTAAAATGGGCCTTATTTTCGGCCAGATGCCCCG
>JBDKUE010000078.1:0-2668 GCA_039679855.1 Syntrophomonas sp. | reverse complement strand
TCATTGCGAGGAGCTAAGCGACGCGGCAATCTTAAACCTTGAATCACGATTAAACTATTTTGACAGTCGGGAACCCGCTGCGACGGGTTTTTCTTACTTTTCGAAGGCCTTCTGGATTTCCTCCTGGCACACCTGGGGCTGGGCGAAATAGATGCATATGTCATTGTATTTATCGATCCATTCAACCCAACGGCTGCGATAGATATCTTCCGGCATCCATGCCGGACATTCCCTGGACGCCGCCTGCAGAACCGCCTTTATTGAGCCCATGATCAGCTCACCCATGTGATAACATCCCTGTTTGCCCATGATCAGCCGGCCTACCATTTTGCCGAAACCTGAGCCGATGGCTCTTCCTTTGATAGAATCAAGGGTCTTCAATCCTTCATGGCATATTTCGAAGGGCACCCTTACCGCCTCAACTTCAGCATCCTCAATCGTAAAGTTGTGAGCGTTAAACACCAACCTGGTGCGCAAATCATGCAGATCATCCTGCCAATACCCTAAAATTTCAAATCCCAAACCTGGAATATCATTTATTTCGTATCTTTCAATTTTCTCGTACATGCTGGTCCCTCCGCCTATTGCTTAACTATTTGTTTTACAAATTCAATAATATCCATTATAAAGCGCCATTCACAAGAATCTCAACACCCACATTAATAATTGGAATATTGCAAATATTCTTGCTTTATAAAGCGCGGCAGGAGTGCAAAGAGTAACACGGGAACAAAAATATGGCAAAGAGCAGGCAACTGCAACCTGCTCCTAAACCAAACGCTGCAACATGGATTTAAAGTTTCTGGCAGCCGTCGCAATAGTAGATGCTGCCTCCCAGGTAACTCTCCTTGTGTATAGTGCCTCCGCATTTACAACAAGGCTGTTTTACGGTATTTTTACTCATTCTGGTTATATATCCTCCCGGACGGCCGCACAGGTCTTTTTCCGTATCCCTTCCCCCCTGCCCGGTCATCTCAATTAAAGTGCCGGTTACTGCACTATAAAGGGTGGATTGCTCCTGCCCGGACAGGTCTCTTATCTTTTTCTTCGGATGAATACCGGTGTTATAGAGGATATCCTGCAAAACCCCGTTGCCCAATCCGGGTATGCGCTGCTCGGTGGCCAGGAAGGCTTTGGCGCTCAGCTTTTGTACTTCCGGAGCTGCTATCAGATCTGTAAAATAGTCCTCGTTAAAATCGGCAGTCAGTGGGGACGGCTTTTCCCGGGCTGCCAGGTAATAGGGATTGTCAAGGCTTCCTTCTATAAATGCCCCCAGGCCTCCATACATCTGAACCGATGCGGAAAGGGCGCTTCCGTCTTGGAACTCCACCAAAAGCTGGTGCTTCTTGGGGCGGGCTTCCCCCTTCTCATGAAAGCGCAGATTTACCCCATCGCCAAAAAGCATACGCGCTGAGCCAGCCTCTATTTCCACCAGGCCGCCATACCCGGCGGCCCCGCCAATACTCTGACCCTGCAAAAGATCGGCAAAGCTTTCTGGTTCCCCGTAAAACCAGGCCAGCTTATGGGGTGTATAAGCGGTGACCACCTGGTGTATCTTCTTTCCTCCGAGAGACGAGCGTATCTGGCTGGCTATAAATGAAGCCTCAGGTATTTCCAGCATTTTATCCCCTCTTTTCCCTTTGCTTTAAGTAAATGGTATCATGCCCTCATAAAAAAACAACTCCAGCCGGTCCGATGCTTAGGGCCGCTCTTTTTACAGTGAGCCAACCAGCTCGGTCACCGGCATGTTCTTAATTCTTTTGATTGGCCCATGCACTGAAATAATGGTAATTAATCCGGTAAAAACAGCGACTCCGATGATTTGCAGCCCGGGAAAATGCCATGCCATATGAAAGGGCGCCATTCCCGACTGTACAAGCCATCTTTGCAGGATTAGCCCTAAAACGCATCCGACCGCCAGTCCAGTCAGGCTGTAGGTGGCGGATTCCACCAAAACCATCTTCTTCAGCTGCGGACCGGCCATACCGATGGCCCGCATCAAACCCAGGTATCTGATTTTGGCCGCTACGCTGGTGTTCATGGTGTTGATTATGTTTATTATGCTGATCAAGGCGATCACCGCCAGAAATCCGTATACAAATATGGCAAAGGTGATAAAAGTTTGATTCATTTCGGCATTTTGCTGACGCGAGTCTAAAAAGTTTATATCTGGATTTAAAATCAGTTTAATCTGTTTTACAGTCTCTTCTTGATTTTGCTTTTTAAGCTGCAGGTCCAAAGACTGGTAGACAGCTTGTCCGGTAATATCGTTAAACAGTTTTTCAGTGGTGATGAAAGTAGCCGCATGCAGGGTGGAATCGCTGAACGGCACAGAGCGCAGTATGCCCATTATTGTATATTCGCGGGCACCGGGCGGGGTGTTAATAATGACTTTATCGCCCACTTTTAATTGAGCCGTCTCAGTCCCCACCCCCTTTCTATTCGTGAAAACTGTAGCTATAATACCGTTTTGCTCATTCATTTTCTGCTCGGAAAGCTCCCCGTCAATCAAATCGTCGCGAGCCCATTGCAGCTGGTTTTTATCGTACGAAATGAGCCAGGAACTCTCAGGAGAATAAAACAATCCGTTTTCTCTGGTTGTTGCTTCCGGAACCTCCTGCCGGTAGGCATCAGTCAAGCGCCCGGCATCAAAAGTGGCCTCAACATC
>JBDKUE010000072.1:0-13483 GCA_039679855.1 Syntrophomonas sp. | reverse complement strand
TGTTTATATGATTGCTACCGCCCTATGAAATTTGCTTTTCTTTTATTGAAAACCGCTTCATAGCCTTCTATGAAATCTTCGCTGCCGCCACAGCCGGATATTCCCCAGCGCTCCTTTTCCATCTGGCATTCTAAACCGGGCAGCATGGATGCGTTAATCAAGGCTTTGGCGCCGGCGAAGGCTTTGGTGGGTCCGCTCCATTGCCAGACCCCCCAATCTTTTTCTTTTACAATTCATGATCGTTTATAAGGCTGCTTATCATATTCTCCAGCCATTGTAGTTTGGTTTCCTGAAAAGCCAATCCGAATTCAATTATTCCAAGTCTAAATTGATTCAGCTTTAAGGCCTGCATATTATCTCGGACTCTTTTATACTCCTTCAGTTTGGCCTGCTCGAACACTATTTGCTTTTCCAGGATTTCCAGGGCAGTTTCTTTTGGCAAATTATTAATATAGTTGCACCGCTCAAGAAATGGAAACGCTTGGTAAAAATCAAATCGATAGGTATCTTCCAGCTCATCTCCGTTTATAAGCCAGGTAACTACCTCTTCGGTGCCCTTTTCAGTCAAATAAAAGACGTTTCGAGGAGGAGTCTTATCCTGCCAAACGACCTCCTTTCTAACTAAACCCTCCCCCTCCATCTTCCTCAATGCTGAGTAAAGCTGGCTTTCATTTACATCGTGGCTCCTCTGAAACAACTCCTTGACACGCTTTCTGATTTCGTAACCGTGGGAAGGAGATTCCATCAAACAGCCAAGAATCATGTGATGAAGTGACATCATATCCTCCTGCTTCTTATACTGCTATTTAATGATACTATTTATATTTAGTACTGTACTAAGTATAGTATGGAAAGATTGGATGATCAACCATGTTAATATATTAATATCCATAATAAAAAGACCCTCACCGGGTCTTTCTCGAATTACAGCTATACTATTGGCAATTAATACCATATTAACCGGCAATGATTTTTACCGGCGGGTTAACCTTCCCCTTATTTTAGTTATTTCATATGCACCGCGGAAGAAACCATAGCGAACTTGGTGCCAAAGTCGTTTATCAGAGCGGTGACTGCTTTTTGATCGTTTTGTTCAGCTTTGGGCAGGCTCTCATTAGACTGATCCGGTTTGCCCCCCCGAATTACATCCAATTAACGATGCAGCCAGCGTCAACGCAAGAATAAAGAACCATTTCCTTCGCATGATAATCTCTCCTAAAGTAATTTCCATAAGATATATACGCAAATAAGCAGAGGACCTTATACAGCTCGACCACCAGTTGGCCAGGTATTTTCCGGAATCGAAACAGGTTTAGATTGAAAAGCCTAGTCACTACCTGACCAGCGAATTTTTTCCAAGGAAATTCTTTACTTATCTTGTAATATTGTAAAGGCCGTGATAATATACTAAATAAGTCCCAAATTATATAGGATTCCTATTGTATTTAGGATGTTGTTCCTATGAGGTTTACGTGGTATACTATTGACTTTTTATTAGCTGCTCCAGTGCTCGGCTAATATTGCCCTTGCATCACATGCGGACGGTTTATCTGTTTGGTGGTGGTTTTTATGTTGAACTGCAACTTAATAAAGAACCAAATAATATCGGTTAAGCCCCTGATCGGCACAACTGATCCGCAAAAGCCCGATGCATACATCGAGGCCAAGGTGCGCAATGTATTGTATAACAGCTTTACAATAGAAATCTCCAGCGAATATTCATATATGAAAAAAGGGACTCTAATCAGTCTCCTCTTCAACTGTAACGGCCGCTTCCTGGCAGGTCAATCCAGGATCCTGGAGGTGGATATCAAGGATTGTCTTTGTTTGCGCCTTTCCGGCCCGCACAAACTTCAACGAATCGAAATGCGCAAGTGGTTTAGAGTACCGGTAGACCTGAACATGCGTTACCGCCTAGCGGGCTACCCTTTTGACTACTTTGCCACCAATACCCTGAATATAAGCGGGGGAGGCTTGATGTTCTTGGCCAGCCATGTTGTGGATAAGGATCTAGAACTTGAAATTGAAATCGAACTGCCGGATCAGAACCCGGATCAAAACATATTAAAAGGAACTGCAAAAGTCAGGCGATGTGAAGAACTCAGAACGCCCCTGGGCGTCTTTTATGGAATAGGATGCAGTTTGGAAGCGATTGATGAATATGAGAGAGAAAAATTGATCAAATTCCTATTTGAGCAACAAAGGGTTCTGATCCAAAAAAGAGCACTGTATCAGAAATGATAAGAGCAAAGGCCTGCAATAGCACGGCCTTGACTGCTTCGGCTGCTATCCCGGTCCCGCGTCCTCGCCGGTCAGGCGGGCGAATTGATGCCTGCTGTGGAAAGACTACGACCTGGAAATAAATTATCCAGATGCAAATGGTTTCAAAACCGTCATGCCTTTGCCTTAAACCCTTCGGCCAGAGATCAGCCAGGGTGCTGGAAACGGCTCAATAATATTTTTGCTGTTGACTCGCGATACCTCAATGAGAACCGCTTCGGTGCGCTCCAAACCGTTTTCCTGAAACACGGCAGGAAGAGAGGTTAGAGTTTCGAAGTCATAGGTGTATATAACAAAATCCATGGCGGGATTGACGGCCAGGAGACTCTTTATTTCACTGCCTATTCTGGGGCTTGCCACAATAAAAGCTGTGCTGGGCACCGGCAGGTTATCCAGTTTACCGTCTTCCAGCGAATCAACGATTATTACGTTGTTAAGGCCAAACTTCTCAACATTGCATTGCATGGTATCCCGATCCCGGTGGTCATATTCCACAGAGACGATACTGCCCTCAGCAGCAATCATGGCAGCCTCCACAGCGATGCTCTCACCTGAGATGATACATATATTATCCTGATCCCCCAGATTGAGCTTGGTCATTATAACCGCCCGGGCTTCCCGGCACACATACTGAACCGACCCGCAGGCGAAGCGGCTGTTGTCTATACCTATCTGGTAATTGGTCGCAGCGTTGGGATTTATAATCAACATGGCTGCAGAGTAATTGATCCCCCTGTTGATCATGTCCGAGACCTTGTCGTGCTTGATGGGGCCGATTGGATCTGAGCCCTCATTGTACCAGATAACACAGTCCCCCAGCTCCGCATTCCACATGTCATAGAAGATGTCCGGATGTCCGGCATCCACAAAGACCAGCACGGCCCGGTTGCTCATAACGGCTGGGATCAGGTTCTTATTTTTCCCGGTCATGTCCAGCATCTTCAGTTTTGCCAGGTTTATATCAACGTTTTGGGAAAAATAATGAAGCCAGGATAAAATTACCTCATTAGTAAACATTGTTTCTTCCACAGGCAAAACCCCCCTTGTTATCACGTATCATACCACATTTTTTCGATTTATACTGTAATGTTATTGCTTAAGCACTGGTGCGCTCCAGCAGGCGTTCCCACTTTTGATCAACATAAGCCTGCGCTTCTTCAATCATCCACTTATTGCCCTTTTGGAACATATGGCGGAATCTACCCTGGGCACGTAAAAAGTCTTCTACGGGCAGCTTTTTTCTCGGCGTATAGGAGAGACGCCACACGCCCTCCTCGACTTCAAAAAGCGGCCAGACGCAGGTATCCACCGCCAGCTTACTGATCTCCGCCAGCCTGGCCATGGGATAATCCCACCCGCGGGGACAGGGGGCCAATATGTTCAAAAAACAAGGTCCCTGAGTATAAATGGCTTTATAGGCCTTGGTGTGTAGATCCTTGAAATTGCCCAAAGGGGCGGTCTGGGCTACATAAGGTATATTATGTGCGACTAAAATCTCGGTCAGATCCTTTTTATTCTGTTTTTTGCCCTGCCCCACTGATCCTACCGGCGTGGTAGTGGTGCGAGCAAAACGAGGCGTTGAAGATGAACGCTGGATTCCGGTATTCATATAAGCCTCGTTGTCATAACATACGTATACCATATCATGGCCGCGTTCCATGGCGCCTGACAGGGATTGAAACCCTATATCATAGGTGCCGCCGTCACCGGCAAAGGTGATGAATTTGACGGTCCCTTCCACCTTGCCGCGGCGCTGCAAAGCGCTATAGGCTGCTTCCACCCCGGAACAGGTAGCTGCGGAGTTTTCAAAAGCGGAATGAATATAGCTGTCCATATAGGCCGTGTAAGGATACATAAAGGTGGATACCTCCAGGCAGCTGGTGGCATTGACCACCACGGCCCGGTCCTCTTTATCCAGGGCCCGCAGAACCCCGGCCACAACAACCCCCGCACCGCATCCGGCGCAGAGCCTGTGCCCTCCGGTGAGGCGGACCGGCTTTTCCACTTCCATTTTCAGGTTATATACCTTGCTCACGCTTACGCCTCCTTTGACCTCTGCCCCATATGGGTATATATCGGGTGGGTTTCACCGGCCACCGCAATATCCGCCAGCCGGCCAAATACTTTTTCAATGTCCTCCACCTTTACGTCACGCCCGCCCAGTCCGTAGACGATATCGATCAGATAAGGACGTTCCTTCAGATCATACAGAGCACTGCGGGTCTCGGCAAATAGCGGACCACCGCTCCCAGAAAAGCCCTCGGATTTATCCATCACGGCTACCGCCCTGGTATGGGCCAAAACCTCAGCCAGTTCTTCACCCGGGAAAGGACGGAAGACCCTGATTTTAACCAGCCCGGCCTTTACCCCGTTATCCCGCAGCATGTCGACAGCCGCTTTGGCGGTTCCGGCTGTGGATCCCATCAGAACCAGAGCCAGTTCAGCATCTTCCATACGGTATGCTTCGAACAGTCCGTAGCGCCGGCCGGAAATCTTTTCAAACTCGGCGGCTACCTCCAGTATACGGGCCTTGGCCGCCTTCATGGCCTCAGCCTCCAGGACCTTGTGTTCCATGTAATAGGGACTTATATCGTACGGTCCCACTGCCAGCGGATTTTCTTTTTTCAGCAGATAGTTTTCAGGATTGTATTCCCCAATAAACCTGCGCACCGCATCGGTATCCAAAAGCTCAATATTCTCCACCGCATGACTGGTAATAAAGCCGTCCATACAGGCCATCACCGGCAGGCGTACGCTCGGAGTCTCGCCGATAGGCATGGCCATAATAAAATTATCATAGGCTTCTTGATTGTTTTCGGCATAGATCTGGATCCAACCGCTGTCACGGGCTCCCATGGAGTCGGAATAGTCGTGGTTAATGTTAATAGGCCCGGAAAGGGTCCGGTTGACACAGGCCAGGGTAATAGGCAGACGGCAAGAGGCCGCCACGTACAAAAGCTCGTACATCAGGGCCAATCCGCAGGATGAAGTGGCGCAGACAGACCTGGCCCCCGCAGCCTGGGCCGCAATGCACACGGACATGGAACTGTGCTCAGACTCCACGGCTACATATTCCGTATTCACCTCACCATTGGCCACAAAATCAGCAAAGTACTCCGGAATTTCAGTAGAGGGAGTGATGGGAAAAGCTCCCATGACATCAGGATTTATCTGCTTCATGGCATAAGCCACAGCCTCGTTGCCGGAAAGTCGGCTGCTCATTTGGCCGCACCTCCACTCACCATGGTAATCGCCGGGAAAGGGCACACGTTCTCGCAGACGCCGCAGCCCTTGCAGTGCATATAATCGAAGTCCAGACGCTTCCCGTCCTTCACCGGAATAGCGCTGTCCGGGCAGAACGGGACACAGAGCATGCAGTGTTTGCACGCTTCCTCGTGAAAAACGGGCGTGTCGGTCCGCCAGGTACCGGTATTGAACAGCCGTGCAGTTCCCGGTTCGTAGATCTCCCCGCCTGGGGTCAGATCCTGCCAGGGGGTATGTTCGTTGATATCCTTCGCACGTATCATCCTACCTGCACCTCCTCCATGGATTTTTTCAGAGTTGCCATGTTGCCCTCGATAAGCTGGGGCTTGGCTGAGAATTTATGTTTAAAGGATTCTTCCATATCCGCCACAAAACGCCCGGTTTCCAAAACGCCGCTCACCTTGACCGCAGCAGCCAGCATAGGGGTATTCGGGAAGTTATGGCCCAGAATCTCTTCTGAAATGCGACGGGCATCTATAGTACAGACCTTTCCCGTCCATCCCTCAAGCCTGGTGCGCATCTCCCGGGGAGAACTGGGCGTGTTGATGATTATCGCACCGCCCTCTTTCAGTCCTTTAGCAACGTCGACGCTGTCCAGCAGGGTTTCATCCACCACAACTACATAGTCCGGATAGTAAATATTGGAATGGATAGTGCACCGTTTTTCACTGATGCGATTATAGGCGGTAATCGGGGCTCCCATGCGCTCCGGGCCATATTCCGGGAACCCCTGCACGAATTTTCCTTGTAAACCGGCCACATCAGCCAGCATCAGACAGGCCGTCTTGGCTCCCTGTCCGCCCCGGCCGTGCCAGCGGATTTCCACCATCTCACTGGTCGCCATTGCTTCTCCCTCCAGTCTGCGCTTGATAAAAATAGAAAAGGCTTTCGTCCCAAAGGGACGAAAGCCTGTGAAAGACATTCGCTATACCACCCATTAATACGACATACCATCATATGCGTTCCCGGTGACGGGGGAAATCCGTCGGAGCCTACTGGATTACTCGTTCGGTCCGCAGCTCAGGAGTGATTTTCGGGTTCAGACTACTGGTACCGGCTTGCACCATACCCGGCTCGCTTAAACGTTCGACTGAAACGTACTCTCTCCGTCAATGCCTTTAAGATCTTAAACTATAAAAATAAATATACCCACTCGACTGAGTTTTGTCAATCACCATGTCCGATTTTCAAGTTCATTATAACATCAGATAATCTAATCGATTTATTATACAAAATCAATATCCTGATGAACAAAAGGTTAACGCCAGGCCCAGGAATGGGAATGCTTCTATTGCGGTTGACCCGGGGTTTTGGACGGCATGTTCTTGTGCTACCATGAAATGGTATGGTAATTAACCCCAGCCCTTGAATAGATTTAAAATAACAACTTTAATCTATATGGTGATCGTCTATGTATGAATATAAAGGTAATATTCACGTTCATTCCAATTACTCGGATGGTTCTGGAACCATCCGGGAGATTGCGCATGGCGCGGAAAAAGCAAGCTTGGACTTTGTGGTGGTGACCGATCACCAACAGCTGACCGCTCTGACCAATGGCGAAGAAGGGTACTACAATAAAACATTGCTTATGGTCGGCATGGAAATAAACCGGGAACGAAATCACTATCTTGGTTTAGGTATTGACAAGGTGGTTGAGGACGATGATGAGGATCCCCAAAAGGTGATTGACGCCGTCAACGAACAAGAGGGCTTAGGTTTTATCGTTCACCCTTATGAACTGGGATCAAAATTGATTGAGAACGCAAAAACCTACCCGTGGACTGATTGGGATGTGCATGGATTTACTGGAATGGGCGTCTGGAATTACCTTTCACAATGGCGCGACGGCCTTACCAGTATTTTAAAGGCCCTGTACCTTACCTACATTAATCCGCACCAACCGACTAAAGACGGACCGGATCGCGAGACGATGGCAAGGTGGGATCGGCTTTTACAGGAGCGTATGGTCGTGGGGATTGGATGTTCGGACGCCCATGCCATTATCATAAAGCGAGGGCCTTTAAAAGCTGTTATCTCTGATTACTGCACCAGCTTTAGATGTATCAATACCCATGTTCTGCTGGAACAGCCGCTGACCGGCAACGTGAAGCAAGACAAAGGCATGATTTATAAAGCTCTTCAAGCGGGTAGATGTTTTTTTAGTTATGATTTCTTTCGCGATCCAGCCGGGTTTCGTTTCTATGGTAATTCATCCGATAAGATTGCCCAGATGGGTGAGAGCATTGAGGCGGCGGGGGCCGTGCTGACAGTCGAAAATCCCGGCGGTAAAGTTTATCTTATGCGGGGTGGCCGCCGCTACCTGGAAAGCGACCACCGAAAATGCTATTTCAAAGACCTGAGTCCGGGGGTATACCGGGTTGAAGTATTCCACAAACACGGCCGAGATTACCGGGCCTGGATCTATTCAAATCCTATCTTTCTGAAATAAAGGCAGACAATTGGATGGTTCTTATGACTCCGCACGTCTCGTCCACTTCTTTACCAGAAAACTTGCACGTGATTCCGATAAATCCTATCTAATCCCATTCTATTAAGAATTCTAGCACCAAGAAAACTAAAACCGATAAGATGGACGGTGAAGATCGGGCACAGCTTCCGTTTATTCTAGCGCTTCGTAAGTATGAGCCAAAGAACGCTGATATGGCTAATCTGCAATACTTTGGCAAACACTGCATCATTAATAGCTGCTACCGTTGCCATCAGTAAAGCACCCCATATAAATCTCGTTAATCCTGTTCTCAACGATTACTATTAAGAAATAACCAAGAACAGGTCCAGAAAACAGGCATTAGGTGCTGAAATGAACAGATTGCTCCCATATAACCCCCATCTCGCCGCAAGAGCGGCGAGATGGGGGTTATATGGTTTAGAAATTGCGGGCTAGTGCAAAGAGACATAATCAAAAAGGGGGCTCTTTTTAAGATTACTATTCGGATAAGAGTATACAAACATGGTGAAGCTTGTTTGTTTCTCAAACAAAATTTACGCACTGGTGATTCATATTAACATATATAATCATCCCCGCGGCCCATTCGCCAGGATGTCCCAAATATCGGCCCAAATCGTTTATGTCCCCAATGGAGCATTTCGTGTCCAAAACTCAATAGATTATGTCGCAAATGCAACAGTTCATGTCTACCCAGAAATAATTTGTATATATTGTGATATAATTCCTTTGCTGGGTTGCTATGGTTGCTGAAGGGGGGAGGTGAAAATATGGTCTGCAAATCAAGATGGTCAAGGTGTCCGCCTAAAGAGCAAAACAATAGTGGTCCGGTAGGCGACGAAGGAAACAGAATTGAAACCCTGAGACTCCAATGCCCTAGGCAGAGACGTTATGTTGCAAAAAATCCCATAAAATAACTAACCTAACTAATGTTTTTATGAATTTATAATTTAATAATATGGGATTGATGGCAATATAATTTTTTGGTTGCGAAGATGTGAAAACCTAAACAATTATATCGCTCCCCGCCCATCAGAAAGGGGGTAAGCCATAATTGGTAAGGGGGCGCGGGAAGGAGATAATGATATAAAACGACATCACTTTTTTAATTGTTGTAGTTGGCATTACGAAGAAAGGAGGCTTTCTCGTGAAATGGAAAAATCTTAAAATGGCATTCGGTAGTTTCTTCTTTGCGCTTCTACTTACAATAGGTACAATAACAGTATATGCGGCAGTCGTAGAAGGCAGCTGGGGGGAATATGGGCCAGTTAATGGTTATTATTATCAAAATAAGGCTAATTGCTACTCTAGATCACCCTATAGTACATCAGGAGTGTTTGCTAGTAGTGTTGTAGCTCCCCAATATGGCGGAACCTGCCCTGCCGGATATGAGGGCCTTATGGCCAGGCTATACAATAATTCCGGTTATTTAATTAATTCTAGTTCTTGGTATTTCAATTCTAGCGAAGCTAGTAGTATGGAAGGTATTGCCCCATCATATTATACCGGTGGCAATTATTACAGTCATGGCATAACTGCAGCTTATAATGGCAATGGATATAATTATTATTATACATTTAAGAGTCCAGTAATTTCTTATTAGCGAATGGGGGTGAATTTAGTGAGACATAAATTATTTGGAGCAAAAGGACTTGTTTGTTGTATTGCCCTAGTTGCTGGTATTGCGGTAGGAATATTTAATTCAAATATGGTGTTAGTTCAAGCCGAAAATTATCTAAACAAGGGCATGATGCCAACCTATGTTTTCCCTAAAAACGAGGCCGGTCAAACCTATGGCTCTGAAATTGATGCAAATTGTCCGGAGAACGCACCGGATCTCATAGCGGCTGTTGGGGTAGACGGTACACTTGGGTATGTAAAATCTACGGATTTGAATGGACCTTTACCTAAAACACCAGAGGAAGCTATAGCAATAACTAAAAAGAATTTGGCGGACATTGAAAGAAAGATCCCGCTTTATGCCGTTGATGGTAAGACTGTTGTTGGCTCATTTAATATTGGTAAGGGACAACTTAAAGAAAAATAAAAAACGCTTTGAAGTTAAGGGGAGCAAATGCCCCCTTAACTTGCTTTAAACCAACAAAACCACCATAACCATATAAGTTAAAATCAATACCGGTATTTCTGGCGACAACGCAACGGCCTTTACCTCTTTTAGTCCTGATTCCGTCCATTTCGCTCACTCCTCGTTAGGTGCAGATATCACTGCTGCTGCCGTTTTTACATGAGAAAGTTTATTGCCTGCTTTTACCAATAATACTACCGCTAAAACAGTAAACGGCAGTCCTCCGATAAGGCCGGTAACAGCCGGGCCGAGAATGGGGTTATATCCGCTTTTCGCTAGAAGAAGCGGGAGCCCGGCACCGGCGTTTATCGTCGAATGGATCATGGCGGCAGGTATTACGCTATCCAATTTGATAGAAATATAGCCTTCTATAATTCCCAGCCAAATAATGAACACAATCATGGTCAATATCCCCAGCCATGGATAGCCCGTATAGCTGGTTCCGTAATTATGCCCCATCACGACAACCGGAATATGCCACATGCCGTGTATAATGCCGGCGATGACCAGGGCCGCCCGGTCGGATAAAATCATGCGCAGCTTGGGAAGCAGATATCCTCTCCAGCCGAGTTCTTCACCCAGGGTCGGAATGATATTGATAACCGGACCGATGATAACTACCATTAAAATCTGAATAAGCAGCAAATTATTAATAGAAAGCCCGGTTGTGCCGCTTGCAGCTGCCATTCCTTTCAGGACCGTAAATTCTGAATCGAACGAACCCGGGATAATCAGGAAATACAGTGCCCCGCTCAAAAACAATAATGCTGTCGGTCCGAAGTAAACAAGCAGATAACGTTTTATATTCCCCTTGAAATGGGGGTTAAGATACATATTGCCAAAGCCCTCTTTGGTTATAAGTCTTGTCAATATACTGCATAATGCGGGAACAAACATACCTGCCATGACAATAAATACAGTCATGCCTTTTCCATAAGTCAATCCGTTCAGAGGTATCAGCATAAAAATAGTCCAGGCCATGACAAAGGTCAGAAGAATAAACAAGGTCAGCCGTTTTTTTACTGCCGTCTCTTCCTGTTCCATAATGGCATTACCTCCAGATTTGCTAATCTTCGCAACAATTGCTTTGCAGCTTTTCAACAATATTTTGGAAACGCGGTTTATCAGTAAGCGCTGAAAAAGCCGGATTATGAATGACCACATCGGCCATGCTCTTCCTGATCGTTCTTTCATCCCTGGGAAGACCGTTCCCCAGATCGAGCTTGTTTAGCCAGCCGTCCAGCAGGTCGAAAAAGTCGTCACCGTGCAGGCTCAAGGGGTAAATATCACTGGTTGCGATCTCCGTATACTCCTGCAGCATATCCAGGGCCTTATCATGATCGTTCTGAGCGATATATCCCTGGGCGGCGCAAATGTACAGGCCAACCAGGACGGCGGGGTGCAGATGCCTCATATCAAACGCTTCCGCAATATCAAAAGAGCGCCGCAACACCTCGTCAAATTTGGGAGAGTCGTCCGTGCACAGCATCAGGTAGGCCGGTAAAAAATTGAACAAAACAACGATATTCTGATAAATGCCGACCTGCAATACTGCTTTGGCGTCCCGGGCGCGTCCCGTCATCTGGTAGGCCGAAGCCAGAAGCGATTCAGGCGGCATCGCGGCCTCAATGCTTCCCTCCAGCAGCTCCAGCACGTCATTCGGGTCCCCGGCGGCCAGGGCGCAGTAGGCTTCCATAAACAAAGCCTGCTTTGTCAGCGGCACTTCGTCGCTTTCCTCTTTAACCCGGACAAAAAGAGCCCTGGCTTCCTCAATCAACGATAGCGATTTCTGCCGGTCCTTTTGCAGCTCGACATGGTTTACCATCAGAATTCCCATTTGCAGCAGCAAAGGAAAACACGAATAGTACTTTTTGACTATTTTACGGCAGTCTTCCAGCACCGAATCGAATGGTTTTTGGGTAAAATCGGACGACAGTCTCCGGTACAGCTTGCGAATATCCTCTTTAGTCATCTGCGGCTTATAGTCCATTAAATCATCAATGCTGATGTTGAAGTAGGTGGCCAGGACCGGCAGACTTGTGATATCAGGATAACTCTGCTCTGTCTCCCATTTTGAAACAGACGCTTTGGAAACCCCTACGTAATTTGCCAACTCATCCTGGGTAATGCCCTTTTCCTTGCGCTTTTTCACCAGCACTTTGGCTATATTGATTTCCTTCATATCACTCACCTCTGCTTATAGCTTAGTCAGCAATACGGAGTTAATCAATGGATTGGAGTTCAACTTTGGTTAACGCAGTCAACTAATGCGATACTTAATTTTGAACACAACTGTATCTGCCATCCGAAACGGCCCACAGAATAATCCATTTCTCATTCCGAATACACTTTTTTCTCTGTTATTGTGGAGGATGATATATAATATATTGTTGATAGTAATCCTATAGTGTTAATGGTAAATCAGGAGGCAGAATGCATATGTACGACAATATTATCGAAACCATTGGTCATACTCCACTTGTCAGGATTAACAAGTTAAACCCTAAGCCGCATATACCGCTTTACGCTAAGCTGGAGGGCTTTAATCCTACCGGGAGCATCAAGGATCGTATTGCCATAAAAATGATTGAACAGGCGGAAGAATGCGGCGCTTTGACAAAGGGAAAAACCATAATTGAACCCACCTCGGGAAATACAGGGATCGGTCTGGCGATGATAGGCGCCGTAAAAGGGTATGCGGTTGAAATAGTAATGAGTGAAGCGGTTTCTGAAGAACGCCGTAAAATGATTGAGGCCTTTGGAGCGAGGACCACTCTTACGGAAGCCTCCGAGGGCACAGATGGAGCCATCCGTAAAGCCCATGGACTTTGCCGTACTTATCCTGATAAGTACTTTATGCCCAACCAGTTTTCCAATGAATACAACAAACTAGCCCATTATGAGACGACCGCCGCTGAAATCTGGGAGGACACCGGGGG
The DNA here is from genome assembly GCA_039679855.1 of Syntrophomonas sp. Lineage (GTDB taxonomy): Bacteria > Bacillota > Syntrophomonadia > Syntrophomonadales > Syntrophomonadaceae > UBA5314. The sequence goes on along the minus strand of JBDKUE010000072.1, from coordinate 444 downwards.
CCGGGTAACCCATTTTGTTTCGGCGGTTGGCACTTCGGGAACCCTCATGGGCGTGGGAATGGGATTAAAAGCCAAGAACCCTGACATTAAGATAGTTGAAGCCCATCCGGTTCTGGGCCATTATATCCAGGGCCTCAAAAACATGCAAGAAGCCATAGTCCCGGAAATATACGATCCCAACCAGATCGACATAAGGGTTATGATAGAATCCGAAACTGCTTTTGCTATGGCTCGAACCGTTTTAGCGCAGGAAGGCATCTTTGTGGGTATGAGCAGCGGAGCGGCCATGGTTGCTGCGCTGGAATGCATAAAAGACATAGAAGAAGGATTTGTGGTGGTATTGTTTCCAGACCGGGGAGAAAAATATCTGAGTACGGGTTTATTTCACCTAGCCTGATAGGTGTGTAATTAGCGGGCTTTGCAATCACCTCGACTGAAAGATTT
>JBDKUE010000098.1:0-16948 GCA_039679855.1 Syntrophomonas sp. | reverse complement strand
TCAGCATGGCCCCAAAGTCCATATGGATTATTTGGGCTGAAGGGGATTTTGACCGAATGGCTTCAGTTAAGGCTTCGGCCGCCCGGATGTGCCCATTGCCAAAGGAGGCCGAAAAAATAAGGATTTTAGGCTTGTGCAAAATTAATTCCTCCTTACTCACTAATATTGGCGGCATTTATCAAACAACCCATGGTGGCTCTGGAATTTCCCCCCAATCATTTACAGGACAATAAGCCAGGTTCCTATCGCCAGAAGGCAGCCAACCAGAACATCGGTCGGATAATGGGCACCTAAATAAATGCGCGAGATTCCCACTATCAGGGCCAGGGGAATTAATATAAAAGCGCTGGCCGGATAGAAACTGGCAATGGTAAGGGCGGTGGCGAAAGCCGCGCACGTGTGTCCCGAGGGAAAGGAACGTTTGGAAGTAGGCGGATGGGGCGCTATGATATCCTTCCACACCTTGAAGGGCCGAGGTCGGTTGACTATCCATTTAAGTGAATGGACTGTTATCTGGCTTACCACCTGCACGGCGGCCAGGGCCTGCCCAACTCTGACCAGTCCGGGATCTGAGGATTTGAGTAATATCAGTAAAATCAGCATGATGGCGGGGAATGAACCGAAGTGAGTAATGAAAGTCATCAATTTGTCCAGAATACTGCACTTGATATTCTGGTTAATTTGATATAAAAAATGCAATTCACGGTTTTTAATATAGGAGACAAATGTGTGCATTGCCATAACCTCCGGGAGGATGTGTTGGCTTATGTAAAAGCATAAGGATTAATTATTAAAATCTGCTTAATATTTACTGTAACAATTGGCGGCAGCTTCCAGGAATTGATGTTATTTTAACAATCCCGCAATAACTATTAGTTTCTCATAGGGTATCCGTTGCAACTCCTTTTTAGGCATATTCACAACTGCTCCTGAAGGAACAGTAGTTTTTCCAAAGTGAGTAGCCGGGGAGGAATCCGCTCCAGGTTTGCATAAAATCAATGGTTTCTGCTTTACGCTCTTACGGGCCATAATAAATACTTCCTCTCGCTTAATTTAAGTCCGTTACCGCTAAAAAGAATTCTAGTGATGCCCGCGCCCACTGCCGGAATAGCCGGGCGGGGGACCGCCATGACCTTTGCCGGTTTCCTGTATAGTCAGATAGCTGGGTGCGGCCAGTACTGCGGCCAATAGAATGACGGTGAGAGCTGCGACCAGATAGCGGTAATAGGTATCGGGTATGAGCTGGCAGTACATAAGCCTGAACTGCTTCCAGTGCCAGATAACATGCACCAGGGAAAGGACTCCGATGGTCCAGGCCAAAATTTCATGCCCATTGCCTTCTACCATGAACAGGGAGAGCATGACCAGAAACATTAAAATATCAAGGATTACATTCTTATTGCCGATATTCTTCTTGATCATGATGGTGAATTGCTTCCAGTGCAAAATAATATGCAGGGCAGCCAAAAGGCCGATAGTGTAAGCCAGGGGTTCGTGATACTGCCCCTTGATGCAGAAAACCGCCAGCATTACCATGAATAAAACGAGGTCCAATACCGTATTCCACTTGTTTTTGCTTTTCATAATTCGCCTTCCCTCTCCAGGTGTCGATTTTAGTATAGGAGGAAAAGGAAAAAATTAACGGTTTAAAAGTTTAAGAAATTCTTAACACTGATGAAACTTTTTTTAAAATCTCGCATGTGTGGGAAAAAGTTATTCAATTTATAAAAATTTAAAGTTCTATTAAAGCGGTATTTAAAACTGGCTGCTAATATAAAGTTGTATCTTTTTACTTGGGGAGAAGAAATATGCTGCCATTTTTAAAAGATAAATCATTAAAATATAAACTGGCCATGTCTCATATCTCGATGATCATTATCCCTTTAGTTCTACTGGGCATTGCCGAATTGGTTTGGCATGAGATAAACACCCAATATCAGTCTGCTCAGGAGCCCAGAGCAGAGGAAGTTGTAAAGCAAAGTATTGCCATTACTTCAGAGCTGGATATTGTAATAAGCAGCAATCCGGACAAACTGGCGGACAGCGGATATTTAAAGGAGCTGAATCAACAGGCTGACCAGAGATTTCTGTTTGTTTTAGTAGAAAAAGCCGGGAAAATTGATTATGTGCCGGATAGGATAGACCGTGAAAGATTGATATCCTCCATCTGGAGTTTGAAAAACGGAACAGTTTTAGGTCACCACGGGTATTTCCTCATCAAATGCCGTGATTTTCAATTCAGTGACAAAAGTGCGGGAAGCGTTTATTTGCTGACCCAGGAAAGGCCGCGCGGCCCAGGCATAGAATGGGTATTCTTTGCCGCCGTGCTGTTGGGATTGATCATCAATTTCATCATCAGCTATCGCGTGGCATCCAATATAGTCACCCCATTGGGTATTCTCAATAAGGCCACGACGGAGATTGCCCGGGGCAACCTCGATCATGCAATTGAAATACCCTCTGAGGATGAAGTAGGAGAGCTTTGCCGGTCCTATGAAACCATGCGTTTGCAGCTAAAAGAGGCCCGGACCTTGAGTGAGAGTTATGAGAACAACCGCAAAGAGCTGATAGCCAATATTTCACATGACTTAAAAACACCTATTACTTCGATTCGCGGTTATGTTCAGGGAATAATGGAGGGTGTGGCCAGCACCCCGGAAAAGGAAAGTAAATATATGCAGACAATTTACAGCAACGCCGTGCAGATGGACCGCTTGATAGACGAATTGTTTCTTTTCTCCAAGCTGGATCTCAAACAGCTGGTCTTTGATTTCGAAGCGATCAATATAGAAGACTTTTTGCATGACTGTGCGGAAGACAAGGGATATGACCTGGAGAATAAGGGCATAAGCTTGAGCTTTACCTCCAATTATCCGAGCCGGGCACCGGTTTGGGCCGATCGGCAAAGGCTGCAGCGGGTTATCAATAATATCATTGTCAATGTGGAGCAGCATCAGGATCCCAACAAAAAACAGGCAAGCTTAGAGATCGTACTGAGTGAGAATGATGATGAAGCGATTATTGAGATCAAGGACAATGGCCAGGGAATAAGCAGGGAGAACCTCCCTTATATATTTGACCGCCTCTACCGTGGTGATCCGGCTCGGACCAGGCAGAGCAAAGGGAGCGGATTGGGGCTGTCCATAGCCAAGCAGATAGTTAAGGCCCATGGGGGCAGGATCTGGGCCCAGAGTGAAATAGAAATAGGCACCAGCATATTTTTCACTTTGAAAAAGACGGCTGCCGAAGGCAGGGCGGAGAATAGTAAAAATGCAGGGGAGACAGCTGATGAAAACCATATTGATAGTTGAAGATGAGCTCAATATTGCTGAACTGGAAAAAGACTATTTGGAGATTGACGGGTTTACGGTTGAGATTGAAAGCAATGGCGACAAAGCTTTGAGCCGGTGCAGGGACAAAGACTACGATCTCATCATCCTGGATCTTATGCTGCCCGGCCTGGATGGCTTTGAAATATGCCGCCGCATACGCAAATTCAGCACGGTTCCCATCATAATAATATCCGCCAAAACGGAAGACATGGACAAAATAAGGGGCCTGGGTCTGGGGGCCGATGATTATATGGTTAAACCTTTCAGTCCCCTGGAAATGGTAGCCCGGGCCAAAGCCCATATTGCACGACATGAACGTCTGTTGGGGTTTCGGCCCGACAGCGGTGAGGAAATCGAGATCAAAGGCCTGGTTGTCAATAAAAGCTCCCGGAGAGTTATGCTCAACGGCCAGGAGATCGCCTTTTCTTCCAAAGAGTTTGACCTGCTGGTGTTTCTGGCTCAAAATCCCAACCGGGTGCTGACCAAGGACCAGATATACACTCATATCTGGGGAGAAGATGCCTACGGTGACCTTACCACGGTGGCGGTTCACATCCGCAAGATAAGAGAAAAGATTGAAGCAGACCCATCCAATCCCCAGTACTTGGAGACTGTGTGGGGTGCGGGCTACCGGTTTACCAGTGGTTAAAATGAATATAGCAGTTGTTACTTGAGCAGTTCAGCAATCATCAATAATTTTTCATAAGGTAGACCAGGGTACTTTCTATGACCTTCTGGGTTTTTTTCCGGATCCGGAGAAGCAATCGGGTTTTTAGAGCGTTTTGAATAAGGATGATTAATTACATTTGATGCAGTCTTAACCGTTTCGCTTTTCAAGGATTCTGCCTTGGAAGCCATCAGAATCTCTCCTTTTAACCAATTAATTGAGATCTGAACCTAATCACCCATTTTCCCTGCTGGTTTCCTCATAAGGGTCTACGTGTATATTTACTCGCGTATTGCCGAATTCTTCCCACATGGCCTTTTTTATGCATCCAACTGTTTCATGTAATTCTTTGGCGGTAGTGTTGGGGTCGACTGTAATGTGAAAATCGATATGTTTCATGTTGCCCGATTTTCTGGTCTTAAGTTTGTGATAGTCTTTGAATTGCTCACAGTGTTTTTCGATAACCGCTATGATCTGCTCTTCCTCCTGGTCGGTCAATTTGGTGTCAAGCAAATGCTCAAAGGCGTTTCTGCACAATTCCCAGGCTTCTTTTATAATGAGCAGGGCTACCAAAATAGCTACAATCGGATCGAGTATTTTTATTCCGGTCGCTTTGATAAGCACCAGGCCCAGGGCTACTCCCAGTGAGGTATAGACATCGGTCTTCAGATGAAGGGCGTCGGCCTCCAGGGCCATAGAATCCTCTTCCCGGGCAACTTGATACAATTTGCGGGATACCAGGAAATTCAACGCCGATGCTCCCAGCATAACCATTATGGCCAGAGCAGCCTGTTCTATTTCGCCGGGATTGGAGATTTTTTCTATAGCTTCCTTTATGATTAATCCGGCAGCTACAAATATCAAAAGCCCTTCCGCTATACCGGAAAAGTTCTCGATCTTGCCATGTCCATAAGGGTGTTCACGGTCGGCCGGCTTGCCCGAATGTCTGACGGAAAGAAAGGCGATAAATGAAGCAATCAGGTCCATCCCGGAGTGAATAGCTTCAGAAATAATACTTACCGAGCCGCTTAAAACACCGGCCAGGACCTTGAATATAATAAGTGTGGTATTAGATAATATTGATAATAAGGCAACTTTAGACCTTCTGTCCCATGACTGCATTAACACGCCTCCAGCTTAATTATTACCGTTAAACCTAAAAAAACACCTGTAGAACATTTAACTGTCCCACAGATGCATTCATCTGCTGCTGTCGCCAGCCCGGCTACATGAACAAAATAATTCATCGCCTGCTCAGTTTTGACGATATTAATATTAGGCGGTACACAATTTTATATCATTCTAAATTATACTTAAATTGTTGTCAATGATGGAGATAACGGGATTGAACGGAACTGGAAGAAGGTATTTATCAGGCTATAAGGAGGGCAACGATGAAACACAGATCGAGTATTTTTATCCTACTGACTTTAATGGTATTATTCCAGGTATTCGGAAACGGATTCGCCCTGGGGGCGGTGGACAGCATACCTGCCGGGTCACAGATTACCACTGACGCTGCCAGTTCGGCAAATCTTAAGACTACTGCAGTAGAAGTTTGGGACGATAGCAATCTAATCACCGTAAAAGTAAATGGGGTTGCCTTTGATTTTGCCGGGCGGCAACCGTATATAGTAAACAGCCGGACCCTGGTGCCAGTGGATTTTGTGTCTCAAGCTATGGGAGCCTCGGTAAAAGTTGATGATCCGTATATAATGATATCCACGCTGGACCCTGAAAAGCGTATTCAACTCCAGGTCGGCGACAGGGTGGCTCTGGTTAACGGAGGGCAGACCCTTATTGATACGGCCCCGGAGATAAAAGCTGATACAACCATGATTCCGCTCAGCTTTGTCAGCCAGGCCCTGGGTGCGGACGTAAAATATATTAAAATCACGAAATGGACCGACCGGGAGGGTAATATAATATGGCCGGCCAACGACGGCTTCGAGGGCGAAGCGGTCAAAATGACCCTGCAGCCGGGAAGCAGAATCGATCGCTACGGCAGCGAATACGGCACTTTTGTCTGCCCCGAGGGAGTTCCCTATGAAATGCGCTCCCTGGCGCCGGGCAGCGAAACCAAACCCTATAATGTTTATGAGGTTCTAAAGCCGGTGGAGGTACTTTCAGGTGGGATAGCGCCATGGTTTGACCAGCCGGGTGGGGGCATACAGTATATGTTTGATAAATCGATCCGGGAGTTGATTGAGGCGGGAGTACTGATCAAGGTGGGGTAATTGATATGAACAGGGAACAATTGAGGAAAAGATTGATTGATGAGAAAGTCCCCCGGGCGGAATATTCCCTGGAGGGGGGGCTGCCCAATGAGGCCTGCTGTTTGTTCCAAAATGATGGCAAATGGGAGGTATATTACAGCGAGCGTGGGAAAAAAACCGGGTTGAAGGTCTTTGACAGCGAGGAGGCGGCCTGCGATTACTTCTACACCTGGCTGACCGATTCAATGAAAAACATGGGGCTGATTTGAAAGCGGTTTTAAAGACTCAAAATATTAAGAGGCCAGGTCCAACAGGGGACCTGGCCTCTTGTAGAGTTAATTAGCCTTTTTGGATTTGGCGGGCCTTTTACCGGTTGCGTCCAGTTTTCCTAATTGTTTTATTTCATCAGCATACAATAAATTATTCAGATCCAAAACCATTATCATGCGCTGGTTTACGTTTATCACCCCGCTCATAAACCCCTGCGTCTTATCAGCCTGGACGATATCCGGCACCGGTTCAGAATACTGGGCCGAAAGCCTTAAGACCTCCAAAACTTCGTCAACAATCAAACCGATCTTCTTTTTGTTTATCTCACTCACAACAATCCTGGTCCGATCAGTGTTGCTTTGTATATCCATAGCGAGGCGTTTCCTGAGGTCAATTACCGGGATGACATCACCCCTCAGGTTGACTATGCCTTCAACAAACTGGGGAGTTCGCGGTATTTTAGTAATTTGGGCTATTTTGTTGATTTCCTGAACCTGTTCAATACTGACGCCAAATTCTTCATCGGCCAGTTTAAAAACCACCAGTTGTTTTTCCACGATGTCATGGGCGGTGTTGTCATCTGTTTCCTTAACCAGGTCCTTGGCAGAATGGATCTGTTCCATTATCGATTGCTCGATAATGTTCAGTACGTCCATGAGCATAATAGTTCGTTTCCCATTCTCCAATCTGACGAGGCCGGTAATCAATTCGCCGGTATTATGGGATACAATTTGCGGTGGTGGAAAGATGGTGTCCCGGGATATTCTGGTCACTTCAAAAACCCGGTCCACGATTAAACCAACCAGCATGCCAGTTGCTTCAACCACTACTATACGAGCGGTATTCATGATTTCATCATTGTTCAATCCCAGTTTGGTTCGCAGATCAAAGATAGGCATCAAGGTGTCTCTTAAGAATATGAGTCCCTTAATATAGTTGGGGACATTGGGCACCTTTACGATATCAGGAACGCGGATAATTTCTTTAACTTTGGTAATCTCCAGGCCGAATTCTTCATCTCCCACCTGGAACGATACGATTTGAATCTCATCGATTGCAGACTGTAAATGGGCCTTGTCTGCAGAAACGGTGCCTGTAGTATTGAGGCTTATGGCTTCCCGACCAAGCAGGGAACATGCATCCAGCACCATGATCAATTTTTTCCCATCGTCCAATTTTACTACATTGGTAACCGAATTGGATTTTGAATCGTCTGCCAACCGGGTGGCTGCTTCGATATTTTGGCTGTCTACTCTCAAAACCTGGGAAACAGAATCGACGTTAAGCCCGGCAATAGCGCCCCCTGAATTTACGACGATTACTCGAGTGCTTCCGTTTATTTCCACCTCTTCCAAACCAAATTTCTTACGGGTGTCAATAACCGGCAGTATGTTGCCGCGCAAGCTGGTTATTCCGTCAACGTAATCCGGAGCCTGGGGAAACCGTGTAATGGAGGGCATCCTTATTACTTCTTGGACATTCATGATATTGAGCCCAAAGCTTTCATCACCCAGAACAAAGGTTACCAGTTGCATGTCTTCCGGGGAGTTGTTGCTGCTCATAACGAATACCTCCTAATATTATTTTCTCCCCGACTAGCTGTCCATCTGCATTTCGTCTGCAATGGAGGCAATATCTTCAACCGCCCGGGCCTGTTCCTCAACCGCTTTGGCCTGCTCTTGGGCAATATTTGAAGCTTCAGATACTTCTCTGGCCCCTACGGTAATTACTTCTCCAGCGGCAACGCCAATTTCGGAGCTCCTGGCTACAACCGATTGTATTTGATCGAGATCATTTCTAATCACGCCCCGTTTCTCTTGAATCGACTCAACCAGTTGGGTAACCGCCTGGTTGTTGCGGGCCGTGCCATACATGACCTCATCAGCCTTTCTGGAGGCAACTTCCGATTGCGCGATTTCATTTACGACCCGGTCCATTCGGGTCTGTATATCCTGAATCAGGTCCTTAATCTTTTCAGCATTCTCTGCCGACTCGCTGGCCAAATTACGAATATCGCCGGCTACAACGGAGAATCCCCGACCGTGTTCACCGGCGGTGGCCGCTTCCACAAAGCCGTTTACGGCCAGCATGTTGGTTTGGATGGAAACGTTGTTGATTGTCCCCACGATTTTGTCTATTTGACGTATTTTGGTCTGCAATGATTCTACTGATGAATTAACGACAGCGTAATGTTCAACCTTATCCTGCACACCATGCCAGACCTCACGGGCCAGAACCCTGCCATCCTCAAGCAATTGGGCGACTTCAACAAAAAGCTGACCGGATTCCCTGGCTATATCCACTATTTCGGTAATATTATCGCCGGCTTGCTTGATCGCTTCGTTGCTGAGAACGGCTTCGTCAGAGGCGGTATTCATAGCCGAACTCATTTGAGTGAGGGCGCTGGCTATCTGGGCAGCCGATGAGCTTATCTCTTCAACGTTGGCCGACAATTGTTCAGCAGTTGCCGCTATTTCTTCAGCAGATTTATTTATATTGGTCGAGTCTTTCAGTTCTTCGGCCATTTCGTTGAGATTCTCGGTGGCGGTATTTATTTCGGCCAGTCCTTTGCTCTGCTCCTCAACCGCTTTGGCGGATTCCTCAATACTGGCTGCCATCTGTTCAACGACTGCCGCTATGGTCTGACTCTTGCCCAGGAGAGCATCGGATGTTTCACTCAGTTTTTGGGTTATGGCTATTGAACCGGAAACCAGGACCTGGTAGCGTTCAAATTGCTGGCCAACCCCGTCGAACTTTTGGGTGACCTCTTCGGTCATTTTCTCCCAGCGATTAAAATCATCAACCACTCCGTTAATATCGTTGACTATATCCTCGATTTCGTTGCGAATTTCGTCAACAACTCCGCGGATATCCCTGGCGGAACGTTCTGATATTTCGGCCAGGTTGCGCACTTCGTCGGCTACCACCGCAAAACCACGGCCGTGCTCTCCGGCCCGGGCCGCTTCGATGGCGGCGTTCAAGGCCAGTAAATTGGTCTGATCGGCTATCATGACCACAGCCTGCACTATATCTACGATTTGCCGGGACTGCTCCGCCAATTCGCTTATGCCCTGGCCGGACCGGGCGTTTTTAGCCGCCGATTCTTTAAGCTGGCTGAGCATTTCTTCTACTCCTTTTATAGACTCTTTAACCGCATTGGAACCGACCGTGCACTCTGAATGAAGCGTTTCATAACCGCCTTTTAAATCTTGAGCGGTCAGGCTCACCTTTTGGGCAGCGTTTTGTATTTCAGTGGCATGCTGTCCGATATTTTCGCTGTTGGAAGCGAGTGAGTTCATCAACAGGGAAAATTCTTTAATAGTGCTGTTTGATTCCTCGATTCCGGCCAAGACCTGTTCGGTGGCCGATGCCAGCCTTTCCGCCATAGCCTGTTGCTTGGCCATGGTGCGGGCACGGGCTTTCTCCTGGGCCATCTTTCGGGCCTGCTCTCTTTTTAAGGCCGAATCTCTATCCTCCTGTTTAGCGACTAATCCCGTGCTTTCTCTTTGACTGACACTAATTGGTTGCTGCAACTTCTTTGACATTTTAATCCACCTCTTACCCATTTTTATTTCTTTCTCTAACACTTATATCGTATAAATATACAAAAATGTTAATAAATCGACACAATATTGTGGCAAAAAATGGGCGGTTTTTTACTACTGTGTGAAATAATGTAAGGGGTACAATCGTTAAAATCAATTCCGATGGTAGGGTAGGATGCAGTTTGTTCGTGGGATTGAGAAAAGCGAAAAAGATCGGGCTATAACCAAGGTTATCATTAACCTGGCCAAAAGTTTAGGCTTACAGGTTATTGCCGAGGGTGTCGAGACCTACACCCAACTCGAGTTTCTGAATAAGAAGATGTGTGATGAAGTTCAGGGTTATTATTATTTCAAACCCATGCCCGCCCACGAAGTGGAAGTTATACTGGCCGACCACCAGGTTTTTCCTGCCGGGGGTTGCCAATAGGGCAGAACATTCATGCCCTGGCTACGGGCGCGACTTCAAACGGAAAAACTGCGGGGTGTCATAAATGACCTTACCGGTGAGAGAGGTGTCGTAGCCAACCTGCTGCTCAATAGCCCGGTGAAAAGCCGCCGAATTAAGGATTGTCATTACCTGTTGCCATTCCGGCCTTTCGGCCGTTTCTTGTAGTACAACCAGGTCAAACCTTTCTTTAAACAGGGGAACAAATCCCAATCCCATCCGCTGGGCCGCAGATTGAATGCCAATGCCAAAATCGGCTTCACCGTTGGCGATTTTGAGGGCAACACCCAGATGAGTGCGCTCTTCACGATCATAACCTTGAATTTGTCTGGAAGGAATTTCGTTGGCAAATAGATACTGGGCGATTCTCAACCGCGTGCCGGAACCCCTTTGCCGATTTATAAAGCGCAACCCCTTCCGGGTGATGTCTTCCCAGGATTGAATATTATGGGGGTTGCCAGCAGGTACAATCCAGCCCTGGGATCTCTGGACAAGATTGACTACCGTATAAATCTCCCCGAATAGTAGATGTTCGATAAAGGGAAGATTGTATTCCTGCGCTTTTTCATCCCAGAGATGAATTCCCGTAAATTGCGCATCTCTATGATAAAGAGCGATCAGCCCTTCCATACTGCCCTTAAAATCAGTTCTCAGAGAAAAGGAAGAAGAAGCGTGATTCAAGAACTCGGCCAGCAGCTCCATGGATAGATCGTGGCTCCCTACAAAACGAAAATCATGGTCCGAATTGGAGTCTTTAGGAACATCTGAAGATGCTGAAGGCCGCTTATCAATGGAATCGCCCTGCAAATACTGCATTAGCGAATCATAGTCAATGCGAATCTTCCTTCCGATGCGGCGAGAGGGGATTTCCCCCCGCTTGATAAGCTCATATAGTGTATATCTTGATATCTTCAGTATCTGGGCGGCCTCTTCCGGGGTGAGGGGTGGACGGTCAGTAATGGTGGTCAACTCCTTCCAAATAGGGGAGTAGCTTATATTCTGGCCAGTTATAAAACCAGGGATATCTTCCTCCTATTGTATTTTAATTATATTGCTTTTTACCCTCTTTTATAAGACCTCACGGAAAAGAGCCAAATGAATACATATGTTATTTCAACTAATTGTTATGGTGAATAGCTCTACATCGCTGATCTCATTATGACGCAATGCCTGGTCTTTTATCAGTTCAATGCTAAGTCTTTTATCGCCCCTGGACCAGATGCTTATATTTCGTTCATTAGAAGCAGTAAAGGAAAACCTGGGGGGATTGGACAGCCTTGCTCTGCTTAACCCCTGCAAGACGTCTCCCAGGCAAAGAGAACCTGTAACCTCAAGCATCAAATCGGGCGAATTTAGTTTGCCAAATTGCTCTTCCGCGATGAGCCCCATCCTTAAGGCAATCCTCAAGTCCAAACAGTCCTCCTGATGATGATACATGGCTTCTTTAAACATATAAGCACAACGCTTTTCCAATTGGGATGGTCTCAGATAAGGTGCTCGGGGAGAAAAAATAACATCATTCTCAAAGTAGGGTTTGATATCTATTATGGGAGTGCCATCTATTGCATCAAATCCCGAAACATAAAGTTTGTTCCCCTCAATTTTCTCGAGTTTCACCAGAGACAGGGCCACCGGATTAGGCCTGGCCGGAGTGCGCAGTGCGAATACTCCATATTCCGGTATGGTGGGAGAGATGCGTTCCGGGCGTATGGTCAGTGTATTTCTAACCGCTTTATCAAACCAGGATAATACCCAATAATGAGAATGCTCCTCGGCCCTCAATAGACCTGGTACAAATTGAGGATATAGCTCGATAATGCTAGTGTCCTGTCCCCATAAGGGAACATTGTCCGGGGTTTCGTAGATGCCCTTTACCACGCCGATAGGCTGCAGGGTGATTGCTTCCATTGTAAAACCTCCATTTCTAATTCTCCATATTCTACATAATAAAGCAAAATGGCACCGAGAAAAAAGTTCAATATAGTATAATTTAATTGGGTGTAATTAGAAATAGGAGATATAGGGTAATTAGATTAGCGTTGGGTTGGTGATATATGAAAAATTAAATAGGATTAGCATTTGGAGATTTTAAACTAAATACTTAGATAGAGAGAGGGATAAGAATGGGAAAAAGTATGAAAACACGCTTGGCTTTTTTAATGGTGCTGGCATTTATCGTCAGCTTTACCCTCGGTGGTTGTGCCAAAAAGGCCAGCGCACCGGTCGAGACTATTACAGTAGTAGACCAGTTGGGAAGGACCGTAAATGTTCCCAAAAACGTTACCAAGGTCACCGGTACACATCACTTCGCCGGTCAGGTTATCTTTGCCCTGGGGCAGCAGGATAAGCTTGTTGACCAGGCAGTTTACGGAAAATTGGGACAAGCCCTGGGGAAGGTTGATGCCAATTATGCTGGGAAACCCAACATAACCCACAATGCCGCGATCAACCCGGAAGAACTAATCGCGCTTAAGCCTGATGTGGTATTTATTTACGCTTCTTCTGACAAAGAAATTATCAATCAGATTGAGAATGCGGGGATCAGGGTAGTAGCCGTAAAGGGTGAGACTTTTGATGAAGCCTTTGAGGCCGTAAAACTGATCTCCAAAGTAATGAATTGCGAAGATAAAGGGAATGCGTACATAGCCGAATGCCAGCAGATTCTAAAGATGGTAAATGACCGGATTGCAAGTGCACCGAAGGATAACCGGCCCCGGGTTATGTTCGCCGGGCCGAAGAGCATTTATACGGTGGCCAGTGGAGAGATGCTGGATACCGCCTTGCTCGAAATGGCTGGTGGTGTAAGTGTTTCCAAAGATATTAAAGGTTATTGGACAGAAGTATCTCCCGAACAGGTCGCAACCTGGAATCCTGATATTATAATCCTCGGGTCCTCATTAGATACCTACGGAGAAGACAAAATCTACAAAAACCCTCAATTTCAAACCGTCAATGCAATAAAAAATAAAAAGGTTTACAGCATGCCAGCAAACATTGGCTGGTGGGATTTCCCAGCTCCCAACTGTGTTCTGGGTGTGGTGTGGATGGCCAAGACTTTTTACCCCGACCAATTTGCCGATATCGACATGACCAGGATGGCCGACGATTTCTATACCAAATACCTGGGCCATTCGTTCACGGCTATGGGCGGGAAGCTGTAGCAAGTGGTACCGCACGAAACCACGGAGAAATCGTTCCGAGGGAAAACCTCTTCCAAAACGATCTGGATTATATTATCGGTGCTCCTGGTAGTATCGGTCCTGGTTTCATTGAGTCTTGGTCGATATGCGATCAGTATTTCCGAACTCTGTGGCATTGTAATGGAAAGCTTTAATATTAATGGGGTCTTCCCCCCGGTCAGTGATCAATCATCCATGGTGTTTTGGAATGTGCGGCTGCCTAGGGTGGTGATGGCTTTTGCGGTGGGGAGCGGTATTTCGGTGGCCGGGGTGGTTTTCCAGGCCATTTTCCGGAATCCCCTGGCCAGCCCGGACATCCTGGGGGTGTCCGGGGGGGCTGCCTTTGGAGCGGCTTTGTGCATCGTGTTTTTTACTGAAGCCACTCTGGGGATCCAGGGATGCGCCTTTGGTTTTGGAATACTTGCGGTCATTATAACCTACCTTTTGGCAGCCCGAAGCCTGGACCGCTCTACCTCGGTTCTGGTTATCTCAGGTATAGTGGTCTGGGCCCTCTTTCAGGCCGGTCTGTCGATTATGCAATATCTCGCCAACCCCTATGATCAACTGGCCAAAATAATGTTCTGGACCATGGGCAGTTTTCAGGTGAGCACCTGGACCAAGGTTGAAATAACGCTGCCGATAGTGGTTCTGGGAACCATTATACTCACCGTTTTCAGCTGGCGCCTCAATATAATGACCCAGGACGAGAAGCAGATTCTATCTCTGGGCGTCAATGTTCGGAAATGGAGGACATTGTACATAGGGATCAGCACTTTGATCGTGGCTTCAGCGGTTTCAACGGTTGGTGAAATCAAATGGGTGGGCTTGATTATGCCCCACATCGCCCGTTACCTGGTAGGCACCGAACACAAGCGTCTGGTTCCGGTATCCGCCTTTTTAGGAGGTAGTTTCATGCTCCTGATGGATACTCTGGCCCGGACCGCCGCGGCCTCTGAAATACCCATCAGCATCATAACCTCGATAATCGGCGCGCCCTTTCTAGGGTATCTGGTCTTGAGCAGAAAAGGGGGTGTATCCGAGGGTGAGCATTGAAATCAATGAGATGCACGCAGGGTACGGCAAAAAGCCGGTTTTAAAGGACATTGACCTCACCATAGCCGAGGGACGGATTTGCGCCTTATTAGGCCATAACGGTTCTGGAAAGACGACCCTGATGAACTGTATAAACGCTATTTTGAAGCCTACTCGGGGCCGGGTAAAGGTTATGGGAAAAGAAGTAAGCAAGTTGGACCGGGTGCATATTGCTCAGCTCATAAGCGTAGTTCCTCAGAGCAATTACTCGGTTTTCCCTTTTCCGGTGCTTGACATGATCCTGATGGGTAGTGCAGCCAGGCTGAAGGCCTGGTCTTCTCCAGGTAAAGAAGAAAGGAACCGGGCCTATCAAGCCATGGAAGAGGTCGGTATATCCGATCTAGCCAATGTACAATATTCCGAACTTTCGGGTGGCCAGCAGCAGATGGTTATGTTATGCAGGGCCTTGTATCAGGACACCCCGTTGATGCTGCTCGATGAACCAAATTCCCACCTGGATTTCTGCAACCAGCATCGGATGATGGAGCTGATGAAAGAGGTTGTAAAAGAGCGCGGAGTAACCGCACTGGTAACTTTGCATGATCCCAACCTGGCTTTATATTATTGCGATGAGATCATCATGTTAAAAGATGGTCGGGTTGTCGAGCATGGACCGTCGCTAACGGTTATGACTGACGCCAATTTGAGGCGGGCCCTGGGCGACAATATCAGCATTGAGGACACTTTGGTGGGTTTGCAGGTGGTATTGCCGCGCAATCTGTGCAATTGTCGGCAAAATATGCCTAATTTTCAAAAGGAGGGTGCCAGGAATGCGGTGTAATTACTGTGAATGGCGCTGTGAATTAAGTAGGGACAAGCATGGCGCATGTAAAATGTATTATGAGGATGATGGCCGGATAGCAGAATTGTTCCCCAACCGGTGGTGCACCTGTGGCATTTCTAAAGTTGAGTCGATTCCTTTCTATCATGCCTATCCCGGCAGCAAGAGCATGGTCATTGGTACGGCGGGATGCAATTTTGACTGCCGCTACTGCTCCAATGCCTTTGTGGCCAAAGAGGCGCCGGCCAGGCAGCAGGAAGGCATGTTTGAATTTACTCCGCAAGAACTTGTTAAAATGGCCGAAAAACAAAAATGCCACAATATTGTCTTTAATGTCAATGAACCTACCGTTTCGCTTCCTTCACTCCTGGAGGTTGCTAAAGAAGCTAAAATCAAAGGTATGCCTATGGGCTGTTTGACCAATGCCTACATGACCGAAGAAGCCACAGAAATGATTGCCTCGGTTTTCTCCTTTATTAATATCAGTTTAAAGGGTCTGTCACCCGATTTTTACCGGGAGTATATAGGGATTAAAAATGGGGAGCCGATCCTTCGCAACATTCGCAAATTGGCTTCAACCAACCACGTAGAGGTAACCGTTCCGGTAATCCAAACCGTCAATGATCATGAACTGGGAGAAATGGCGGCTTTTCTGGCCGATATCGATCGAGACATACCGTTTCACGTCTTTCGCCTGCTGCCCGAATACAAAATGAAAGACTGCGAGTACCCGAGCATTGACCTGATCAATGATTCACTTAATTTGGTCAGGGATAAGCTGAATTATGTATATTTCCACAACTTTGTCGGCTCTGACTGGGTGAATACGGTTTGCCCGAAGTGCGGAGCTGAAGTCATCGAGAGATTAAGCCTGGGTTGTGGCGGTGACCGGCTTCTAAACTTCAATTGTCTGGAGAATCGGTGTCAGGAATGCGGCAATGAGATCAGAATCTACGGCACACGAATTCATTGGAATCCCCAGGAGGTGGCCTTATGAGTTTGGGAATAATAGACGCCCGGGAATGGCAGAGGGTATTTGACCTCAAAACCGGACGCAAACGCGAAGTAAACCATCCGACGGTGGAGATGGTAAGGGATATTATTGCCAAACATCCATTTCCAGGCGATGTCGAGATGGCCACCAATGCCTGGGTCACGGATACGGCTTTAGAACTCATAGAAAAGTACGATCCGCAGTTCGCCTTTATTAGCTACGGACTCCCGTACTTTACTTTTCGCTTCCACCAGACGACGGCTGAGGAACGTAAACGGGTTGTTGACTCGGTTTTCAAGGAGATTGAGCGCCTGGTAGAACGTTCCGGATTTACGCCGGTAATAGTAGGTTCGGGCGGATTGGTTCCCATCAAGGGCTATATCAATCTGAGCCGTCTGGACGGATTGGCGGTTGCCAGTAATTGGAC
>JBDKUE010000133.1:0-3396 GCA_039679855.1 Syntrophomonas sp. | reverse complement strand
GAGATCCAGGAAGAGCATAAGGGGGTAATACCCCTGGATGGTTTGCCCACCGGATTTGACAATCTGAATCATATCACCCTGGGCTATAAACCGGGCGACCTCATTATTCTGGGAGCCCAGACCGGCCACGGCAAGACCGCTTTCGCTCTGCATACCGCCAAAGCGGTGGCGGTGGACAACGGCAAGAACCTGCTCTATCTGAACACGGAAATGAGCCGGCAGCAGATCGCCCTGCGCTGGGCTTCCATACTGGCCGGCATCGACCATGACCTGATCCGCAAGGGGGACATCACCGAGACCGAATTGTCCAAGGTCTTGGATGCCTACTCCCGGCTGCGGGTCAGCGGTTTTTACTCCTATCCCTGCCCCAATCTGACTCCGGAGAAGACTATCTCTCTGGCCCGCAAGTTTAAGGCCCAGAAAAACATAGAGATGATGATAATAGACTATATAGGCCGCATGGACAAGATGGACCCCCGCCTGGCCGAGTGGCAGCTCCTGGAGCAGATCGTCAAAACCCAGAAGATTCTGGCCCAAAACTTGGGGTTGGCAGTTATCTGCCTGGTGCAGTTAAACCCCGACGGATCACTGCAGGGCGCCAAACGCATGAAAAACGAGTGCGACCTGATGTTAAAGTTAAGCCCCCTGGACCCGGAAGACCTGGAAACCGATGAAAACCTGAAGAAATACCACAATCCCAATTACGCCCTGTACATAGAGAAAAATCGCGACGGTGTAAGCGGCAAGCGTATTCCCATCGTTTTCGACCTGCAAAAGCAGATCATGAGGGATGCGGAGAGGAAGGGTTAGTATGTACGAAGAGCAAAAAATCCACAAGATCTATGACGAAACAGCCAGTTTAATCGTTGATCTCTCCCTTCGCCACCAGATAAGCCACTATGAAATGCATTTCCTTTTAAATCTGTTGGACCAGACGGTGGTCAAGGGCCGCTGCCCGGAGTTGATGGAAGCCTTGAAAAAATGGGATCCCGACCGCCTGGACCCGGAGTCCAACGAGATCATCAAGGCCACCCTGCTGGCTTTGGATATGCAGGACCAGGAGGCCCTAAAAAACATGGCCGGACTTATCGAGGATTTGATCCCATGAAAGGTAAATAGGCGTCGGCAGGCATTGCAGTTATCCGGCGGAATTCATACCGCACACTCATTAGTGAAATAAATTATTTTTGAATGTAAAACATCTTCCCCTAAGGCGAGGATGTTTTTGCATTTACAGTCCTGTAAATAAAGAAGGCATATTTAGAATATAAGGGAGGAAATCATTTGTATTTCATGAATACTTAAATGGATCATTAAGAGAAGTTTTCTATGAAATACATGGTCGAGAGGAGAATCCGCGGTGGACAAAAAGAAAATAGGTATCATAGCATTATTGGCCGTGGTTTTGGCAGTTGGAATAGGCGCGGTATGGTGGCTGCGAGGGACTGCGGATCGGGCGCAGGAAAAGCTCGATTTAGCGGTCAAGTACATAAGTGAGAACGATTTTGACCAAGCGATACTGGCCTATAATGATGCCATAAAAATCGATTCCAAGCAGGTAAAAGCTTACCAAGGTCTGGCTAAAGTCTATACCCTGCAGGGCAAATATGATGAAGCCAAAGTTGCTTACGATAAAGGTATGGTTGCTGTTGCAGCCACTGATCAGAATACCCTCAGGCTGGGCCTGGCGGGAATGTATATAGATAAAGGGCAGCTGTCCGATGCTGAGAAAGCCTTCCGGGAAATAATAGACGGCAGCCAAAACTGCCTGGAGGCCTACTGGGGTTTGGCCATGGTGTATCAGAAACACGGGGACAACACTAAGGCTGAGTCGGCCTTGAGACAAGCTTTGGGAAAATACCCCAATGACTATCGGGGCTATAACAACCTGGCTTTGTTTCTTAAACAAAACGGCAAGGATGACGAGGCCTTTAGTTTGGTTATAAAGTCCCTAACGTTGGAGCTCAATCAACAGGAAGCTTATCTGGTGCTCTCCGGCATATTTAACGGGCATTGGCCTGACCTACGGGCCAAGTTAACCGCTGCAACAAATCGGAAAATTGCAGCTATGCTTGAATTCTACAGTTATTACTCATCCAATGACTTTTCTAAAGCTATGGAAATTTACAAAACAAAAACAAACGTTCAAGATGGGAATCAAAAGGTCAAATTACTTACTGCAATTGCCATGGTAAAAGCGGGGGAAAAGGCTAACGCGGAGTCACTTATCAGCCAGTTGTTTAATGAGAACCTCAATAAGTGTTTACTAAGTGATCTGGCGCTTTATTACCAGGCTGCCGGAGAAAGTGAGAAAGCACGATCAATAGCAATAAGCGCAATTAATGCGAATGGAACAAACCTTGATGCCGTGGCTGTTCTGCAAACCCTGAACAGCGCCGAAACTAAGATTTACGCTGCAGAGTATTTGTTGTATAACTGGAAGCCGGTGGAGAAAGTAAAATTAGAATTAAAGGCCCAGGCGCTGCCTTTTCCAGGAACCATAAATACGGACACTGAGTCCGCATTAAACAAACCTGCTGAACCTGCCCTTCCGGTAGTAGAGGATAAGAAAGATGATCAGAAGACGCTTTCAGGGCCGCTGGTTTTGCAGGACTTTAAATTAGGCCCTATCGCACTGGGTATGCCCATCTCAGAAATGGAGTCAATTTTAGGAAAACCCAAAAAGAAGTATGTTGATGAAATTCAACAAACCGAAATCATCTATGACAACCTGTGGGTTATACAGACACACGAACGCAATCCAAGGGTTTTTAGAATCAATTACCAATCAGGCGATTTCAGTACGCCACGAGGAATTAAAATAGGTTCAACAAAAGATGATGTGATTAAATGTTATGGAAATCCACAAAAATCTCGTGACAATAGCTGGATGTATATGGTGGACGGCATAATATTTGATGCCTCCCTTTCTGGACAGGGCAAGAAAAGCATTGTTCAATTTGATATTAAAAACGGACAGGTGGGCTCAATAAGTGTTTATGCCTTTGAGCCATACGAAGAAATGACGGAGCCGTAATTAGAGAGTAAGGAGCTAAATCCATATTTAATACTTGCCGTAGCTGTTTAGAATTATCGGAGAATAATACGGCAATGAATGTCTATGTAGGAACAAATACTTGTTTCAGACTGTCAAAATAGGTTAATCATGATTCAAGGCTTAAGATTGCCGCGTCGCTTCGCTCCTCGCAATGACCCAATATAGGCTAGTTGTCATTGCGAGCCGAAGGCGTGGCAATCTTAAACGCACATTATATCCTCCCTTAATAAACTAAGAGTTACTTCCAAAATCACTTATTTTCGCAGTATTTCACTTAGTTAACGGGCAGCACGACTCTTGATTATTACATTTATGAGCAATTATGGATGACGGTGGGT
>JBDKUE010000176.1:0-2883 GCA_039679855.1 Syntrophomonas sp. | reverse complement strand
TATTGTTATAAGACAATTCCTTGCCGTTCAGCTGTTTGGCATCTGCCAGCCCCAAACCGGGAGTCATATCCCGGTAGAAAGCCGCCTTTTGGTGCGGGTTTTCACCGTAGCGCAGTTCATATACCTTTTCCCCTGCCAGAACCAGATTGTCGCCCAGGTCCACTTTGGCCCAGTCAGCCAGGTAGGCCGATATCATGGCGTCATAGGCGGCGGTGTGGGTAAAAGCTTCCAGAGCCAGGCGCAGGCGGAACTCCTGGTCCAAATCCCCCTTCTCCTTGAGCTGTTCCAGGACCTGGGGATAAAACTCCGGCTTAACTACTACAACTACATGGGCGAAATTTTTGGCTGCCGAGCGCACCATGCTGGGTCCGCCTATGTCAATGTTTTCTATGGCTTCTTCCCGGCTGACCCCTGGTTTGCTGATGGTTTCCCGGAATGGATAGAGATTTACGGCCACAATGTCAATGGTATCAATATTATTCTTCTCTAGTTCGCCCAGGTGCTCCGCGTTGCGCAGGGCCAGTATTCCACCGTGAATGCGAGGATGCAGGGTTTTGACCCGTCCGTCCAGTATTTCCGGAAACCCGGTAATATCGCTGACCCGGCCTACCGTTATGCCCGCTTCGGCCAGGGTGCTGTATGTGCCCCCGGTTGATATTATTTCGTAGCCCAGTTCGTTCAAACCCCGGGCAAAATCGACTACTCCTGCTTTGTTGGATACACTTATAAGAGCTCTCTTCATAATATTTCCTCCTTTTCGGAAATAACGACTCTACGTCCGTCTAAAAAAATCCGCCCCTGGGCGAATAGCTGTAAAGCCCGCCAGTAGATCTGATGTTCCTCGTGGAGGATCCGCTGGCTTAAACTGTCTTCATCGTCTTGCGGCCAAACCGGAACAACCGCTTGAAGGATGATAGGACCGGTGTCCATTCCTTCATCAACAATATGTACGGTACAGCCGGAAAACCTCACCCCGTATTCCACGGCCTGTTTCTGAGCATTAAGTCCGGTAAAAGACGGCAGCAAAGCGGGGTGAATATTTACCAGCCGATGGCGAAAAGCCTTCAAAAAACCTGGGCCGACCAGGCGCATATAACCCGCCAGGACCACCAGGTCAACCTCTCTACGTTGGAGGTAAGCAACAATCTGTTGTTCATAAAGATCCCGGTTGGCAAAATCAGCCGGTTTGATGGCAAGGGCCTCAATGCCCCTTTCCCGGGCTTTGCCAAGAGCCGGAGCGCCGGGATTGTCGCTCACTAAAACGGCTATCTCGGCATCCAGTTCTCCGCTTTGAGCAGCCTGGTAGATGGCATCAAAATTACTGCCCCGTCCCGAAGCCAGCACTGCCAACCTGATCCGCTTGGGCTCCATTATCTTTATCATGCGATTATTACACCCTCTATATCCGGTTTTATGACTCCTATCCGGACTGGACTTTCCCCCATTTCGATTAGGCACTGCAAGGCCCGTTCGGCATCCCGAGGCTCTACCATGATGAGATACCCCAGGCCCATATTGAAAGTGCGATACATCTCGGGACGGCTTACCTGCCCGCAGCTTTCGATAAGCTTAAAAACCGGTTTGACCGGAATGGTTGAACCTTCGATCAAGGCCCCTAGACCGGCTGGAATAACCCGGGCCAGGTTTTCTACGATACCGCCCCCGGTAATATGTGACATTGCTTTGACCTCAACCTGCTCCAAAAGCTTTTGTACGGTTTTTACATATATTCGGGTAGGGGTAAGGAGTTCTTCACCCAGAGTTCGTCCCAATTCCGGAATGTTTTGCTCCAGACCAAACCCGGCACGGTTTAACAAAGCCTCCCGCGCCAGTGAATAGCCGTTGGAGTGCAGCCCGGAAGAAGGCAGTCCCAGAATTACATCTCCGGCCTTAAGCTTTTGGCCGTCCAACAGCTGAGAGCGCTCTACCACTCCCACTGCGAAACCGGCCAGATCGTATTTATCTCCCTCGTAAAAGCCGGGCATCTCTGCAGTCTCGCCGCCTATAAGGGCGCAGCCCGCTTCCATGCAGCCCCGGCTGACACCCTTGACCAGATCCTCTACTAATCCCGGCCGCAGCTTGCCCAGGGCAATATAGTCCAGAAAAAACAGGGGCTCCGCCCCGTGCACCAGAATGTCGTTGACGCACATGGCCACCAGGTCGATGCCTACGGTATCATGCACCCCAATCATCTGGGCAATCTTGAGCTTGGTGCCCACCCCGTCGGTACCCGAAACAAGTATAGGTTCCCGGTACTTCTGATTGTTCAGGGCGAAAAAGCCGCCAAACCCGCCAATGTCGGCCAGTACCTCCGGCCGGCGGGTTCGGCCCACCCATTTTTTGATCAGATCAACCGACTGGTTGGCAGCGTCAATATCCACTCCGGCTTGTTTGTAATCCAGGCCATCACTACCCATGACCTACCTCCATTAATATTATTGCGCTCCTTTAAAAGCATTCGCTTAAAGGCGTTCGCTATATTTCAATTTTAATCGGATAATCCCCACTGAAACAGGCGGTGCAGAAGCAGTTCCCGTTTCCGTTAAGGGACTCCATCAGCCCATCCATGCTCAAATAGTGTAGACTGTCGGCTCCGATAAATTTCTCAATCTCCGCTTCGTTCATGGAGCTGGCGATCAGCTCTTCCCGGCGCGAAGTGTCGATCCCGTAAAAGCAGGGATACTTGGTAGGAGGTGAAGCGACCGCCATGTGAACCTCCCTGGCTCCGGCATCGCGCAGCATCTGTACGATCTGTTTGCTGGTGGTCCCCCTGACGATTGAGTCGTCCACCATGACCACCCTCTGACCGGCCACCACTTCCCTGATGGGATTCAATTTTATACGAACCCCCAGTTCCCTGATTTTCTGATTGGGCTGAATAAA
>JBDKUE010000101.1:0-39653 GCA_039679855.1 Syntrophomonas sp. | reverse complement strand
CGGGATTCATTAAAAGCCGCTGGTTCACACATGTTTTCAGGCCGTATTCCCATTATTATTTCTTTATTGATATATCCGAGTTTTTCGACCATCTGCCCCTGGCTGGCGGGCAGGTTAATACAGCTGTTGCCCAGTTTTAAATACACCCCTTCATTTTGTTTGAATACTATGGTTTCTTTTAAGTTCATGGGTGGACTTCCAATGAACCCGGCAACAAAAAGATTAGCCGGCTTTTCGTAAAGCCTTTGCGGGCTGTCTACCTGTTGGATGCGTCCTTCATTCATAACCACAATCCGGTTGCCCATGGTCATGGCTTCGGTTTGATCATGGGTTACATAAATAAAAGTTGTCTGCAGGTGATAGTGAAGTCTACTGATTTCCGCCCTCATCTGAACCCTCAACTTGGCGTCCAGGTTGGACAGCGGTTCGTCCATCAAAAACAGCCTAGGCTGGCGGACGGTGGCCCGGCCCAGGGCTACCCGTTGCCTTTGCCCGCCCGATAATTCCCGGGGCTTTCGAGCGAGCAGGTCCTCAATACCCAGAGCTAAAGCAGCTTCGTTTACCCTCCTCCTTATCTCACTTTTGGGGGTTTTTTTAAGCCGTAACGCAAAGGACATGTTGTCAAAAACGGTCATGTGCGGGTACAGGGCATAATTCTGAAAAACCATGGCGATATCGCGATCCTTGGGCTGCATATTATTTACCAGGAGATCGTCGAAGTAGATTTCGCCTTCGGTTATATCCTCCAATCCGGCGATCATTCTCAGGGCGGTAGTCTTGCCGCTGCCGGAGGGGCCGACAAAGACCACAAATTCCCGGTCTTCAATGCACATATCAAAATCTCTAACCGCGACTACATGGTTGGCATATCGTTTCATAACATTCTTCATAACCACTCTGGCCATACTTTTCTCGCTTTCCAGGAAATAATTAAGGGCAAGGCCTAATACGTGTTGACGCGCGTTTTAAGGCCTTGACCCCCAAAGCTATTCTTTTAGATAAATATTCACCTTGTTCTGAATGGTTTGGGCCACGGTTTCAGCGGGTGCTTTACCCGAAAAGAAGGGGTGGGCTTCCTCCTTAACAATTCTAGTAATACGGGGATCTCTATAAGGGCAGGTGTTTAGCTCCCGGGTCATCACTTCTTGGAAGTCGGCATATTTTTGCATGAGCTCAATTCTTTTCTCTTTGGACTGGCTGATAGAAGTATTCTGTAAAAACTCGTTGGTTTCACGCTCAACCTTTTGTTTTAGAGCGGCTCTGTTTACCGGGAATCCCGGCAGGGCGGGAGAGGACTGCATTTCATCGGAAAGGAGATACTTTAAAAATTCCCAGGCAGTGGTCTTGTTGGGCGATGCGTTGTTTATGGCAAACATCTCAGGACTGAACGCATTGCTTCCCCTGTTTTCGGAAGGAACCCGGTACAAATATTTGGCCGGATTCATTGAGGTTTCGGTTGAAGCCAGGAAGGACACCGAGTTTATTATTAAATCATGAAATAGGACCTGGTTGAACATTTCTTGGGTCATCCTGGCCTGGTTGTTGGGGAGGCAATTTTTATTGGAAAGCTCCTTGCACATTTTTAGTAGGTTTATGAACTCCGGGGAGTCAAAACTGCATGTTTTGGCTTCTTCGTTTACAAAACGGTTGCAGTTTAGGGCAACTATTTCGTTAAAAACATTTTCATCAGATTCGGCCAGTATATACCTGCCTTTTTTCTGGTTTATAGCTCCCTGGGCGGCGGCAAAAAACTCCTGCCAGTTCCATTCACTGTCATCGGCTTGAATCTGGGTCTGGCCGGCTAACAGGTCATATGTATAGCCAACGGGGAGAACGTACAAGCCGTTCTTTGATTTGACTGCATTGAAGAAACCGCTGTAATACTTGCCGGGGTCGTAGCTCTTGTCTTCTTCCATCATTTTACCGAGATCGGCAAACATATTGCGAGAGATATACTTTTTATAGGGCAGTGTTCTCAACGATAATATATCAGCCCCCTTGCCCGACATGAGCTCGGTATTGATGTTATTTACATAATTCTCTTTCGTGTTCTCAAGATCCTGGACTCCCGATACGACTGTATTGGCGTCGATCTGTTTGACTTCCGGTGTGGAAAACTCCGTTATCTCGACTTTCACCCCGGGGTGCAGGGCTTGAAACTTCTGAGCCGCCTCTTCCAGGAACCGGTCCGGGGTAAAGACGGAAATGCGGATGGTGCCCTCTATTTCTTTCTTTTGCGGAGCTCTGCCGCCGCAGGCTGCCGTTTCAAACACCATCAGCACCAACATCAGGACCGCTAACCATCTTTTCATTGCCTTCACCGTGCCTTCCTTTCGTTAATAATCTAATGGAATATATATAAATAAACGAGAATACTACGGCCAAATCGCCTCCATTCACATTCAGCGGCATTCCCGAAAATAGTACGGTTATGGCAGTCAGGGTCATAGCGGCGGCGAAGCTCAGACAGGGGGTTATGAGCAAATGAAGAACATCACCCGTCCATTTGGACAGGCGAAGGCTGAGCCATACCACGGGCAGCCCGAGCAACAGTCCCCCGCAGAACAGCAAGTTGGACAGGCTATTTATCTTGTTTAACCTCAATTCAAGGAGCGGCGCGATGTACCCCCGGTGTAAAAAGCCTTCACCGATCTCCTTTCTAAAAAGGTCCACATAGAAGCTAAAGTCGAACAAATTTTTGGGAAGATATTCAGGTGGTATGTATACATCAAAACTGACCCATTCCCAGATCAAAACCATGAGCACCAGGAGCAATAGTATGATAAACAGCCGGCCTGCCAGCAGTACCGAATCATTCTTCAGTACGTCTTCCCAGTAGTCGTTTTCGCATCGGCTTTGAACGAATATCCCAAGCTCTTTAACCCTGCGGAAGGCTTCTTGGAGAAGGATTATGATAATGGCGATTCCCGCCAGGAAGGTCAGGATGCGGGGCTTCTGGCCGATGAGTACGTTTTCCACATAAAGATCGGCTATGTAATAATCCTCCTGGGACTTGCCCAGTTTTCGCAAAACGTTTATCGTATCCATCCGGTTCCCGCCACTGAGACCGGGCTCCCGGTTTTGTATTTGCAGGGTGGTTATCCTGGAGCTTTTGTCCAACCCGCATAAGGTGCCGGCCGGGATATAAACATGGGCCAAACCGGAATCCGATAAGAAGCCGGTAAGGCTATCATCTGCGCAAAGCACTCCGATGACTTTAAACTTCCTCCCCAATAGTTCCAGGGTTTCTCCCACCACATCGAGCCTCTTAAATACATCCCAGGCCAGCTTTTCGTCGATAACCACGACCGATTCAGCACCTGAAACGGCGGCCTCGTCCCAAAAACAGCCGCTTTTCAGGGTGGTATTATTAAAAGCGGGGTACTGGCTGTTGGTTCCAATGACCAAAACGGGCTGGTTTTCTATTTTCGTTTCCAAATCCGCGGAAAAGGTAAGATTATAGCCGGTCAAATCCTTTATGTCATCCAGGGAGAAAAAGGCCTGGTTATTGTGACTGCCGGGGTTCTTAACGCTGATAAGGGTTTGGTTGCTGCCAATTCCGCTGATTTTACCAATATCCAGCGACTCTCCCCCGATGATACTCATGGTCAAAACAAGCAAGCCTAAAAAGGACCCCAACCATTGAAGACTTTTAATTCGCATGTCAGCATCTCCCCGTCATTGCCCGCCAATGTCGTTGACCGGCTTCACCCTGTCGCCTACCGAGAAGGTCCTGTCGCTGGACAGCACGACTTTATCCGCCAGGATAAGGCCGCCTGAAACGGCGGTATGTGAATCATCAGAATCTTCGCAGAAGATCTTGACTTTGTTGATGTAGTATTCCCTGCCCAGGGCCCCGTCCTTTTCTTTCAGTACGTACACATAGGCATTTTCGTTTTCTTTATGTACTGCTTCGTTGGGCAGCAGCATTGCAAAGGTTCGGGTCTCCTTTTTGATATGTATTTCAGCATGCTCCCCGCCGGCCAGGGAAGTTGAGGCAATGTCGATGTAGATATCTTTTTTTCCACCAACGCTGCCGCCGGCCTCATTGGCGGGAGAATTTCCAATACCCCTTATTTTCCCCTTTATTCCGGTCGCCTGGGCCGAATCGACGCGCACGTCGGCCTCGTCCCCGAGGGCAAAATAGTCCGCTTTGCTGCCGTCAACCGTCACTTTCAATTCAAACCCCCAATCGACGCAGGCCAGTGCATACAAAGGCTTTGAGGGATCGGTTAAGGAGCCTTTAGAGCAGTTTAGCCCGGCGATCACGCCGTTGTCGGGTGCCGCGACATTGCCCGCTATCTCCATTTCTTCTTGCAAAGCGTCCACTTTGTTTTTCTGCATTTCAATATCCAGCCTGGCGTTTTGGACATCCAGGTCGTATTCGGCGGCCGGTTTATCGCCCCCGTTTAAAGCCGCGTCATAAGCTCTTTCGGCTGCCCGCAGCTCGGCCTCGGCTCTTTCAAGATTGACTTTCGTCTCCGCGCCATTTTCGTACAGGGTCCGGATTCGGGAGGCGCTCTTTTGCTTCTGCTCCAGTTCATCCCGGGCCGCTTCAATTTGCCTTTCAATCTCACCCTCCCGGCGGGACTTATCCAGCAATACCCTGGCAAAAGAGATTTTCTTCTGGTCAAGGGTGTTTAGCTCATCCTGCAAACGCCTCTCCAGGTCCTTTTTGTCCAGGATCATGAGGACCTGCCCTTTATAAACGGTTTCGCCCGGCTGAACCAACATTTCTTCTACCTTGAATGAATCCCTGACATAAGTCTTGTACACTTTCCTGGCTTCAATCGTACCTTCGGCCCTCAGTTCTTTGGTCAACAGGCCGGCATGGGGAGAAACGGTTTTGGTTCTGGGCAGCATAAGGTTGTTGATGGTCTTTGAAAAAAAGCTCAGAAACAGCATGACGGCAATAAACACATAAATGGCCCTTTTGATGTTTTTTTTGTTTTTAACACTTTCAACCGGCAACGGCACTAAATCACCTCATAAATCTTAAAGTCTTCAGGCTTTAATTCCGGAAAGCTGTATGCCTTCCACCAGGTAGTCCTCCCAATACATGAAAGACAGCAGCATGGGGAGCATATAGAAAACCGAGGCAGCAAAGGCGATGCCCCGGGCCTTGTCGGTCAGGGTAGCCAGGTAGATGGATAAGGGTTGTTTGATTGCCTCCTTGATGAATATAAGGGGCTGTTCAACCATATTCCAGTTGTCAATAAAGGTAAGGATGGCCAGGGCGGCAATTCCGGTTTTTGACATGGGGATAATGACATGCCTGAAAACCTGCCAGTGATTGGCCCCGTCCATTCGGGCCGCTTCTATATAGGCACCGTGGATGCCGGTCATATACTGGCGCAAAAGAAAGACACCGAAGGTATTAAAGACTCCGGGGAGGACAATGGAGAGGTGGCTGCCGATAAGGCCCATTTTACTGGCTACGATATAGTTGGGAACCAGGGTTACCTGGAAGGGCATCAGCATTATGATAATGTACAGGAAGAAAAGATAATCGCTCCATTTCGATTTTAGAATGGAAAAGCCGTAAGCCGCCATACACGACACCAGGAGCTGCCCTAACACAATGGGTACAACAATCTTTATAGAATTCCAGAACATGACCAGGTATTGAGTATTTAAGACAAGCACCGTGTAGTACTGGCGCAGGGTCACTTCCTCGGGGATCAGCTTAAACCTCATGTACGCATTGGCCAAGCTTGGCTGCTCATCGCTCAAATTCGCATTAGACGGGTAGCTTTCGCTGATTTCGGCATTGCTCATAAATGAATTGGCAACCGTAAATATCATGGGGAAGGTGAACAACACGACAAACAGGGATAGCGTTATAATCGCACCTGCCTTTGCGGTCCGGCTTTTATTTTTATTAACCTTAGCTTCGAATGGGCTTAATAACAGGCTTCTTGACATACCAATTATCTATCCTTTCTCACTTAAGAAAAACTCGACGTAATCTTCTTTTGATAGGTAAAGAACACAAATACCAGTATGGTTACGAAAGCGGCCGTCAAGTAGGAGACCGAGGTCAACTTCTGATAGTCCAGGGAAATAAACATATTGTTCATGTAGTGTTGAAGCATGTAAATACTGTCATGGGGGTATTTGCCGGCGATCAGATAGGTTTCGCGAAAGACCTTTAAAGAGTTGATTATGGAAATGATGAAAACGAAAAATATGGCCGGGGTCAGGTATACCAGGGTAATATGGAAGAATTGTTGAAGACTATTGGCTCCGTCTATTTCCGCGGATTCATAGTACTCTGCCGGGATATTACTCAGAGCCGATAAAAACAGCACGACATTATACCCGGCGTATTTCCACAGGTAGACAATAATGATAACCACCATGGACCACCCGGTTTTCATCCAATCGATCGGAGTCAGGTCGTATGAACTTATCAGGTTGTTGAGAATACCATTGGGCTCAAATACGATTTGCCAGAAGAAGGCCACCGAGGCAACCGGGATCACCAGGGGGAAAATGAAAAACCTCTGAAAGGCACGGGATGCTTTCCCCGCTCTTTTTATCAACAAGGCCAGAAATAGTGAAATGCCCATATTGAGCGGAACGCAAATGAATGTAAACAGGGCGGAATTGGCTGCCGCTTTCTGGAACGCCTGGTTGCCGAGCAGGTGAATGAAGTTCATGAGGCCGACAAAACGGCCATCAACTGGATTATCAACGACGGCGTAGTAAAACCCGCCCAGGAAAGGGAGCAGAAAGAAGATCAAAACTCCGGCCAGACTGGGGAAGAGAAACAGGCATCCCGTCAATATTTCCGCCCTTGGGGGTTCCAGTTCAGCCCATTTATTTTGGATTGTTTGGTTTATTAGACTATTCCCTAACATCCTGGTATTAAACACCTTCTATTTTTTGGAATATACCAGGAGTTTAGAATACGTTTGTGACAAATATGTTACGGAAATGAACTATTGCATCAAATCAATGACGTACTTTTGCCAGTCCCGCCGCCCGAAGCCGGGATGGATTCTAAAGGCTTTATTGACGGTTTCCGGGTTCAATTCATGTATGGCCTGGTTGGGGCAGTTCTTTACGCACTTTTTACAGCCAACACAGGCATCCGGGTTGTCAATGTGGGAATGCTTGTGAAAGAGAAAATCCAGCTTGCCAATAACCATTTTGGGGCATTCGTCGACACACTTCCAGCAGGCGGCGCAGCGGTGGGGGTCTATTATTATATGTTTGGTAGCTGCCGGCATTTTTTATCCTCCGTTTTTTCCCAGCGGGAATGGTGCTCCTCGGCGTAACGGCGGCAAACCGTTCCATCCCATAATACCCTGGCGGTTTGGGGATTGGCCATTATAGAAAGGTAGGCGTGGCCAATCAGCATAACGGTCGCCAGGCAGCCCAGCAGCCCGTGTACACTCCACCAAAAGCCCAGCCTGAAGGCCGGCGAGTGAGGCCCATGCCCGCCCTGTTCCATCAATAGAGCGCTTACCAGTAAAGCTATAAGCGTTAATAATATGAGCCAGAAATACATTTTTTGCCCGGCATTAAATCGTCCTGCCGGCAGATGGGCTTTGCCTCTGGAAAGATACCCGCCCATGGATTTGAGCCAGACCAGGTCGTATTCCTTGAACAACGCATCTTTGACCCAGAAGAACAGGTCAATAAGGAACAGAATAACCAGGGCAAAGCCCAGGTTGCCATGGAAAGGGCCAATATGGTGTTTGCCGGGTCCTCCTAAAACCTGCTGCACACCGGTTGTCATTACAACTAAGAACACTAGCATGGTAATCCAGTGAAAAAACCTCTCGGCGGTGCCAAATCTGCGGACAAAACCGGAATTCCCCGGTTCGCTTTTCTTGGGCCCAAAGCAGAGATAATGAACCAGGCAAACAATCGGGGTCATAATAAAAACAGCCGTCCAAATCTCCGCCTTAAATGCGCCATAAAAGTTTACCATTGTGCTCACTCCTCTTTATCCTCTTCTGTTTGCGGGTGTTCTATGAAAAACTCACGTTTAACTTTGGCTGCCAGCAAAGACCTGACGTTCATAACAGCCGAGCTAATGTCTTTCAGATCCGGGTGACCTTCCCGGCGGCGGATGATCCGGTCGTGTACGATCTGGATTTCAGCCCGGTTTATATCAAGCATTTGACCGTAGAGCAGCAGATCGTCAGGCTCCATTCCCATATCCAAAAGCCGCCCCAGGGCCATAGTCATGGCTGCGTCATAACCGTCAAAGCGTTTGCCTTGGGAATCAAGCTCAGGACATAATAATCCGATGGCTTCTATTTTAGCGATGACCTCCCCGGAAAGACCGGTTTCATCAATCAACTCGGCCAGGGTGCGAACCCGCTCGTCTTTTTCATTTTTTGCTTCCAGGAAGGCGTCTTCCATCATTGCGATATGATCGGGTAAATGCAAATCGCCCCCGGAACGACGGTCAGTCAATATCTTTTTTATAACCGCCAGGGGCAGGTAGCGCTGTTCCTGGAGTTCCTTTATCAGTCGAATCTCTTCCAGGTGCCGGGCATCATAATAGGCCATATTCCTGCTGGATTGAACGGGAGGGGAGAGCAGCCCTTCGCGCAGGTAAAAATGGATGGTCTGTTTGGAAACTCCAGCGGCCCTGGCGAGCTCGCTGATCTTCATCAACATGTCAGACATCGTATCACCGTCCCCACAATTATGAACAAAATATATATAAACACTATACAGTTTGTCAAGACAGTCTTTCCATGGAATGTAAACGGGTTGCTGCGGTTAAGTTAAAAAAAGACTAGTACACTGTCAGCCCTAATTCTATGTATTACTCGGCGAGGGAAATTTTCGTAGGACAAGGCAGAGGGCGGCTCCTTGCCCTCCTGGCACCGCCGCATTAGCCCGTCAGTGGGCGTCAAATGAGTAATACTGGACGTATTACGATTGACGACAACGCAGTAATACGAAAATTTAACCGACGATAATGTATAGAATTAGGGCTGACAGTGTACTGGTTCGGGGTTGACGAAAGGAAGTGCTTCAGATGCTCATAGGAGTATTATCAGATACCCACCTGCCCAGGCGGGGCAGGGAACTTCCCGCGGTTTTGATGAAGGCACTGGAAAAAGCAGACCTGATCATTCATGCCGGGGATTTCACCACCCTGACGGTGCTGCAGAGGCTTCAGGGCTTTGCGCCAGTAAAAGCGGTTTATGGAAACGTTGATTCGGATGAAGTGCTTGAAACTCTTAACCAATCAGAACAATTCTGCCTGGAGGGACTTTCTATTGGATTGATACACGGATTCGGAACCGGGGGAACAAGCAAAACCAGAGCTGCGGAAGCTTTTCCGCTTGCTCAATGCGTAGTATATGGACACAGTCACATTCCCGGCATTGAATTCAGTGGCGACAAATTGCTTTTCAATCCTGGATCACCGACCGATAGACGCAGTGCTCCCTACCCAACCTATGGCCTCTTGTCGGTAAAGCCGGGCATGTTTACTGCTGAAATACTGAGCCTGCCAGACAATGAAACCTTTGCTCATATTTCATGTTTGTTCAGTAAAACGATCCAAATTTAACAATTAGCCCGACCCTAAATCAATGCATTAATATATTTAATATAAACATTAAAAATATTAATAGACATATTGACAAAATTAAGGATGAGGCTTAAATTAATGTTAACACCAGAGAAAAGAGGTGGATTCATATCCGATACAAGGCGCCGGGGCGCTGCCCCATATGCAACCAGGAATTGACGGTCAGCCGCTTGAGCTGTCCCCAGTGTAAAACCAGCCTGGATGGTGAATTCAGCACCTGCCGTTTCTGTCAATTGCCTTCGGAGCAGGTGGAGTTTGTAGAGGTTTTTATAAAATGCCGGGGCAATATTAAAGAAGTTGAAAAGGAACTGGGCATCTCTTATCCAACGGTGCGCAACCGTCTGGAGGGAGTGATTCAGGCCCTGGGATTTAAAACGGACAGGCCGGAACAGAAACAGCAGGAAGAAATGCGCGAACAGATTTTGGACGCCCTGGAGAGGGGCGACATTGATCCCCAGGAAGCCATAGAACAGTTGAAAAAGAGCAAGTAAGAAGAAAGGGGCAGGATGATGAGCCAGGAAAAACTGCGAGTACTGGAATTGATTCAAGAAGGAAAAGTAAACGCCGAGCAGGGTCTGGAGCTGCTTCAAGCCATGGAGCCCGGCGCAAAGGAAACGCCGTCCGGCAATTCTGACCGGGTGTTTCGCGTGAAAGTGGATGGGGACAAAACCAAAGTCAATGTAAACATACCAATGCGTCTGGTTAGAGTAGCCTCTAAATTTGTCGGCCTGGGCATGAACTTTATTCCTCCAGAAGCCCGCAGTGAAATGGATAAACGAGGCATTGATTTAAGTGAAATTGATTTTAAAGAACTGGTTGATCTGATCGACCAG
This sequence comes from Syntrophomonas sp., assembly GCA_039679855.1. GTDB lineage: Bacteria > Bacillota > Syntrophomonadia > Syntrophomonadales > Syntrophomonadaceae > UBA5314. Next base: position 29,252 of record JBDKUE010000101.1, on the reverse strand, counting down.
GGCCTGGTGGACGGCAAGCTGGTTGATATTGAAGTGGACGATCCCAATGAAGGTCACATGACGGTGGCTGTCTATGTGGAATAAGCGCCGCAGTTTTTTCATCTGGGTTAAAATCCGGACGCCTTCCCGGTTTGGATTGGCATTTCCTCTAATGATGCCGGTCATCGAGGAAACTCTGGAAGAAATTCATGAATCCTTTAGCCTGTTAAAGCCTCTGCTGAAAAGTGTTAAACCTCCAGTAGGGGCAGCCCTGGACCTGCCGCGGGCAGGGCTGGAAATGATTAAAGAAGTGCGGTGTCTGGGACCCTGCAGCCTGGTAGAGGTGCAAAGCAAAGACGTTAAGGTGGATATCCGGCTTGTTTGAGCGAAGCAGCCCGGGGAGGTTTACTTATGAGAGTTGTTATAATCTATCTATCCAATCTGCTGGCCCTGGGGCTTTCCAGCTGGCTGTTGTTCCCTGAACCGTTTATTGATATACCTGGTTTGTTGCTTGCAGCCTTGATTTTGACTGCATTGAATTACCTGCTGAGACCGTTGCTGATGGTTATCACCCTGCCCTTGAACCTGTTAACCCTGGGACTTTTCATGCTGCTGATCAATGCCTGGATGGTAATGCTGGCCGATGCCATAGTGACAAGCTGGCAGATGCCCGGCTTTTGGGCATCCCTGTTTGCGGGGACCCTGGTTTTAATTTTTAACAATATTGCCCGCAGCATTGCTCGATCGACGGAGAGTCAATTGGAAATCTAAAATCCGGGGGGATGAACCTTTTGCCCGCACCAGTAATGTCAAATGTGAGGACAAAAGACTCGTCCCTATTGTTTTTTCAGCCCCACTTAAATGTTAACCTCTCGTTTTTCTCTGCCCTTTACTATTCCAGTTAAAAACTTGCTTCTGCGATAATTTCCCATATTCTTTTGATAATACCTCCAAACTTGTCCGGTAAATTGATTAAAAGGAGCTCCCCAAATAATCTAGGAGGTATAATGATGAAAAGATTCAGACATGTGGCATCGGTGGCATTGGTGTTGGCGTTGGTGGCAACCGGAGTCCTGGCATCCACCTGCCTGGCCGGCGAACCGGCAGGCGTGGAGACCAAAGGGGTCGTAACCGTAACTATGGCTGCACCCTGTGACATGATGTTTTCAGAAGCTCACCAGCAGCGGTATCTTACTTATCTGGTCAAGGAATTCGGCCCGGAGGCTCTGCCCGACTGGGAAAAGGCCTTTGCTGATCGAAAAGCGGCCTCAGACAAGTTTGGGCAGATGGTTGAGTCCGCCCAGGGCAGTATAGAAGTTACCCTTCCTGAAGGATCTTCGGTACAAAAAGGTGAAGTAAAAATCGAGATGGAGCCTGGCCAAGCAGGTGAGGGGAACAAATGCTTTTCCATAAGTTCATTTAATGCTGCCGATAAAACCCAATTAGATGCCCGCATGCAGGTGCAAAAGGAATTTGAAGACGCTGTAGCCAAAAACGACCCGGCGGCTATCAAGAACGTGCTTCCCAAAGTGCTTGACGACTACCGGCAGGGGACCGAAGATATGCTGAAGGCGGTAGTGAACGTAAAATAGAAAGTTTTATATCGCGGTGATTGGAAAGTGAGCAGGGGTGGGTTTCAACCGCCCCTGCACATGTCGATAAACAGCCAAATGGGTGATAGTATGAAATATCAAGTATTCCTTGTCGAAGACGATATCAACATAAATCAAATACTTTGCACCTACCTGCGCAATCAGGATTGGGCAGTTTCCTCCTTTTTGACCGGTGGTGAAGCCCGGCAGGCCCTGACCCAGCGTCCCCATCTGTGGATACTAGACATAATGCTGCCCGAAGTGGACGGTTTCCAGCTAATACGGGAGATCAAGGCCGATCACCCGGCGGTTCCGGTTATCTTCATATCCGCCCGGGACGCCGACATTGACCGTATTGTCGGACTGGAAATGGGAAGTGACGACTATATGGCCAAGCCCTTCATGCCTGAAGAACTGGTGATCCGCTGCCGCAAACTACTGCAAAGGGTCTATGAGCCCAAACCGGACCACAAAAACGGTGTATTGCACCGGATGGGCCCGTATGATCTAGATGAAAACACCCGTCAAGTAAGCAATGCCGAGGGGCGTACTATTGATTTAACCACGCGGGAATTCGACCTCCTGTCCCTGCTGGCCCGCCATCAAGGACAGCCATTGGAACGGGAACAGATTTTGGCGGCAGTGTGGGGCCTGCAATACTACGGCAGCGATCGGGTGGTTGACGATATGGTGCGAAGGGTGCGTAAAAAGATGCCCGCATTGCCCCTGGAAACCATCTACGGCTATGGATACAGGTTGGTGAGAAAATGAAGAACATACCGCTTTCGGTTCAGATCTGGGCCCTGTGCGCCGGGGTTACCCTGTGCGTATTCGGCTTGATAATGTTGTTTTTACCCGGAATGTTGAACGGCTTTTTTACCAGTCAGGTTTACACTCTTCTGGAGGACTCGCAAAGACAGGTCCAATTTTTACAATTTGAATCAAACATGCCTGAACAAGGTAATGCGGTTATCACCGTAACCCTTCCGCAGGCTGTAAATACGAATTCCCCGCAGTCGCCTCCGGAGCTTTCAAGCCAGACTGACGGCCAGATAAATTCACCTCCTCAGTTGGGAGATGGGCAGCAGCCGTCTTTAGATTATACTGAGAAAATAACCGGTGCTGTTTCGATAGACGGAGTAAGCACTTCAACCTCAACTAAAATGGGTCAGGTATCTATATCCCAACCTGCAACTCTCATAGCTTTTTCATCGTTGGGTCTGGGCAATGACCCATCAGGTCTTCCCCCGGTGAGTCATATCCTTTTGCCTGACGATCCAAATAGCGAGCTTCCATCAGCTCTTCCGGAGGCCTTCATCCGGGTTATAAGAGAACAGGCCCAGGGGCAGCCTGAGGAGACCAAACGCTACTCCCATACGGAAGGGAACAACACCCTGCTTTATGTCATTCGCAATGAGTACCTGGAAGGCAAACCGTCTCACCTGGTAAGCTACGCCTGGGGCAGCTATACCCAGGAACTCTCCGCTAATCTGACTAAAAAACTGTTCTGGCTTATGGTGGCCTTATGCCTGTTGACCTGGCTGCCGTCGCTGCTCTTGGCCCGTTTTCTGGTCAAGCCGCTTAACCAGATCGAAGAAGCGGCTAGCCGTATTTCCGAACGCGACTGGAATCAGCCTTTAGTTTTAAACCGTCGGGACGAAATCGGCCGTTTAGCCAGAGCTTTCGAACAGATGAGGCAGCGCCTGGCCCGGCAGGATGAAGCCCAGCAGGCCTTCTTGCAGAACCTCTCCCACGAGCTTAAAACCCCGGCTATGGTCATAAGCAGTTATTCTAAAGCCATTCTGGACGGCATTTATCCCCGGGGAAACCTGCAGGCCAGTGTTGAGGTAATCCATAGTGAATCTGATCGTTTACAAAACCGGGTGCAGAACTTCCTTTACCTGAACAAGCTAAAATACATAGCCCTGCGGGAACCCGAGAAAGAAAGTATTCGATTGGACCTGCTCATTGAGGATGTTGTTGAACGGCTGCGCTGGCGCAGACCGGATATCGAGTGGGGATTAAACCTTAAAGAAACGGCTGTTGAGGGCAGTCGCCAGCAGTGGTCGGTGGCCATGGAAAACCTGCTGGACAACCAGATGCGCTATGCGCAAAGCCGAGTGGAAATAACTTTGAATGATGAAGGGGAATCATCAGAAAGTTTGGAGCTGCGGGTATTCAACGATGGCCCGGCCATTGATGAAGACCTGTTGGACCAGATTTTTGATCCGTATTCAAGCGGCAAGGATGGGCAGTTCGGCTTGGGCCTGGCTATCACCAAACAGGTGATGGACATGCACAACACCAGGATCAGGGCTTGCAATGAAGAACAGGGTGTGGCTTTTTATATAGAAAAATAGTTTTTTTCTGCAGCTAAACAACAGAATAAACAGGGGACGTTCGCTTTGTTTCTTTTTCGTAAGTTGGCAAGAAACAAAAAAGAACGTCCTGTTGTTTTTCTTCGGTTTAAATATGTCCCATTGTTTGGTAATCCCCATTACTGGATATAAATGATAAATTTTAAATGTAACATTATGAGACTTTATACGTAATAGTTTCAGCTGGGAGGGGAAGATGAAGCATAAAGCCCTGGAGGATATTTACCGCTTATATCTGCCTGATATTTTCCGTTATCTATATTTTCTCTGCCATGACTATTATCTGGCTGAGGACTTGGTCAGTGAGACTTTCTTTAGGGCATTTCTCTTTCTGGAAGATTGCCCGGTAGGCAAAGTCAAACCCTGGCTGTTCAAGGTGGCCTATCATGCTTTTATTGATTTTCAAAGAAAAAACCACAGGGTTTTACTTAAGGATAACTCGTATTTCGAACAGTTCCGGGAAGGGGAAGCCCCTGATCTAGTTTTAATTAGAAAGGAAAAGATGCAACAAATTGCTGATATCATAAATAATCTGCCCGACAATCAGAAACAGGCCATTTTATTGCACGACTTCGCCGGGATACCGTATAAGGAAGCGGCTGAGATTATGAACGTAAGTTTAAATTATTTCAAAGTGTTGTTATTTAGGGCCAGACAAAAAATACGCACCGTAGATGGGAGGCTGGGAGAGAGTGAATGAGGAGTTTAAAGAAAAATTGCGCAATTATGTGGAAGGGAACCTTTCGACGGAGGAAAAAGAGCGGTTGGAGCAAGAACTTGAAACGATTGAAGAGTATAAAACGCTTCTTGAGGAAGAAAGTAAATCTCAAAGAATATCTTTTGCGGGGGAACTCCCAACAGATTCCACCGTACATAGGAGCGGCAATATTATCAAAAAGGCCAAATGGAAAGCCAGGCTGCAAAACGCTTTGGCAGCAGTGGGCATCATCATTGTGGGAACCATTGTCTGTTCCGTTTTAAGCGCAATATACTTTTCTTCTGGCAAACCCGATAGAATGACTGTCTATCGAGAAGTCACCGAATCCGTTCTGGCCGTAACCGAACCCAATTTACGATTGCGAAGCAACTCAATCAACGGCACCCCATTTTTTGGAGCTGAACTGAAAGGGGAGCTGACCAAACGAATCGGCAGTGTTGAATACTATGCCGGAGATATCGAGGTTTCTTTCCAGTTTAACCAGGCCGGCTTTCCAGAGCGAAAGAAGCTGATCGATAAGCCCAATTTCATGGCCTTCAGTTACCCCGGCTCCCAATTAGCAACCGCTCCTGGCGGTTGGGAAAAACTTGACAAACTTCCGGAGGGAACAGTGTCTGAAGTGTACCTGTCGCTTGACCGCAATTACTCTACTGATGAGATTCTAAATAAGTTCAGTGACAGAGATATGCAGCCGGTCTGGTTTGCGGTGGATACCGGTTTTGACAACTGGGAAGAACAACACGGCCCGGATAGAGTTATTGGTTTTCCATATGAGCCGGTGTGGCATTACAACGAAATGACCTTTGGGCAGCAAAACGTCACAAAACAGGGTTGGTTTATCAAAGGCGTTTCGCAAAGCGCCTCCAGCCCAATGCTTGAATCATATGGAAGCGCGGATTTGCGCAACCAGAACTTTTTGAATACGCTAAATCTTTTAAAGGATTACGAAAAGATGGCGAATAGAATAGCAGGTATAGGGGATCTAAAAATCAAAGAGCGCATTGAATATCTTAACAAAAATGGGGTTGGCATTTATGGAGTAGTAGTTACCGGCCCGACCAAGGAAATATTAAAGCTTAGAAACGAAGCCTGGATAAAAGGGCTTAATCTAGGCGAAGTCCGCTTTTGGAACTGGTCTAATCCGGGGCCGCGCTGATGAGGCGGGAGAAGGGCAACCGGAAGCAGAAGAGCGCAATAGTATGTTTTGCCTGGAAGGATATGGGAAAATGCCTCGGTATGCTATAATTGACCCATGCCAAGTAAGGAGATGTTTTATGAAGCAAGATATGCAGACCATAAGGGAAAAGGTATTAGGCCATGAGCGGCTGACCAGGGAAGATGGTATTTATCTTTACCGGCAAAACGACCTCCTGGCCCTGGCGGAATTGGCCAGAGGCAGCAAGCTTGAAAAATCCGGACGGCATGTGTTTTTTAACGTAAACCGGCATATCAATCTTACCAACATATGTGTATCCCGCTGCAAGTTCTGCGCCTTCGGAGTAGACAAGGACGGGCCTGGTGGACCCTATCTGATGAGCATTGATGAGGCCTTTGACTACGGTGCTGCGGCCGTGGATTACGGGATAACCGAGTTTCACGTAGTCAGCGCCATGCACCCGGACATGCCCCTCGACTATTATGTAGAAGTGATCAAGCGGCTCCACGATGCTTATCCTGACATCCATATTCAAGGATTCACCGGGGTGGAAATTCACCACATGGCTCAGATCAGCGGACTCCCGGTGAAGCAGGTTCTGGCCCGGTTGAAAGAAGCAGGGCTGGGCTCCATTCCCGGGGGAGGAGCCGAGATACTCAATGACCATATACGCGGTGCTTTATGCCCCCGCAAGGCCAGCAGCCAGGAATGGCTGGATGTGCACCGCGAGGCTCACTTGATGGGAATCAGAACCAATTGTACGATGCTCTACGGCCATGTTGAATCAATTGAGGACCGGATTGATCATATGTTGAAGCTGCGCAAGCTTCAAGATGAGGCCCCAGGTTTTCAGGCCTTTATACCACTGCCTTTCCTGCCGGAGAACACAGGGTTGGCCCATCTGTCCCGGACCAGCGCCCTGGACGATTTAAAAACCATAGCCGTGTCGCGCTTGATGCTTGACAATATCGATCATATCAAAGCGTTTTGGATAATGCTGGGCCTGCCCATAGCGCAGCTGGCCCTGGATTTTGGAGCTGACGATATCGATGGAACGGTTGTCGAGGAAAGAATAATGCACGCAGCCGGTGCCGGCACCGAAAAGGGCATAACCAGGGAAAGATTGATTGAGCTTATTAAAGAATCCGCCTACCTTCCAACTGAACGAAGCAGCGTATATGAGATCTTAAAAATCTACTAGGGGTGATAAAAATGCGGCCAAGGGTGGGTCATATACAGTTTATTAATTGCTTTCCATTGTTCTACGGGCTTATTGAGAAAAAGTTTCTGCTGGAGATCGATTTGATAAAAGGCAATCCTTCCGATTTAAACCGGATGTTGAAGGACGACATCCTGGATATGGCTGCCATTCCTTCTATAGCCTACGCCCGCAACTACCGGGATTATATTCTTATGCCCGACATATCCATCAGCGGTGACGGAGAAATCAAGAGCATATATCTTTTCTCCAAGCTGCCGATCGAAGACCTGCATCGCAAAAAGGTTGCTTTAACCAACACTTCAGCCACTTCACAGGCCCTTTTACGGATTATCATGGCTCGATTTTATAATATAACACCGGAATATTTCAACTCGGTGCCGGAACTGGGAGCCATGTTAATGGAGGCTGACGCCGCCCTGCTTATCGGGGACGACGCCCTGCGCGCCTTTTACAAAACCCAGGAACGCCTGCATGTTTACGACCTGGGCCAGGAGTGGAAAAAGTTCACCGGGCTGCCCATGGTTTTTGCGGTATGGGCGATGAGGAAGGATTGGGCGGCCAAACACCTGGACCAGGTGAGAGTCATAAGAGACACCTTTGTAGACTCGATTCGTTTCAGCCTGGACAACATTCAGGACGCGGCGGCCAAGGCCTCACAGTGGGAGGACTTTGGAGCCGATTACCTGGTGGATTACTTCTGCAAGCTCAGGTTTGATTTTGATAAGAACAAACAGGCCGGGCTGCTGGAGTACTACCGCCAGGCGCACATCCTGGGCCTTATCGACGAAGTACCCCCCTTAAAAATATTAGACATTTAGCAGACGAGGAGGATCCCTTGAATACAGAAGCCGTTTTAGCAGAAATTCTGGCCGGTGGAAGGATGAGCAATGCGGAATTTTCTTTGCTGTATGAGCAGGGAGATTTCCTGGCTATTGCCCGGGCTGCCAATCAGATAAGAGAAAGGCGCCATCCCGGCGGGCTGGCCACTTTTATCATAGACCGCAATATAAACTACACCAACATCTGTTCCTGCCGGTGTAAATTCTGTGCTTTTTACCGCGGGAAAGATGATCCTGATGCCTATGTGTTGGATATTAAGAGCATACTGGTTAAAGTTGAAGAAGCCGTACATCTGGGAGCAACTCAGCTTATGATCCAGGGTGGTTTGAATGAGGACCTGCCCCTGGAATATTTTGAAGAAATGTTTAAGAGCATCAAAGAACGCTACCAGATTACCATTCACTCCCTGACTGCTCCGGAAATTGCTTTCATCGCTAAAAAATCGGACCTATCGGTTCGGGATACCCTGCTTCGCCTGCAGAAAGCAGGTTTGGATTCTCTGCCCGGAGGCGGGGCGGAAGTGCTCCATGACGAAGTCCGCCAGGCCATCAGCCCCAATAAGATCAAGAGTGCTGAATGGCTACGGATTATGGCCGAAGCGCACCGGATCGGTATGAAAACCACTGCCACCATGATGATGGGCAGCCTGGACCGTATAGAGCACCGGGTTCACCACCTGGATCAGGTGAGAAGCTTGCAGGACCAAACCGGGGGTTTTCGTTCCTTTATTGCCTGGACCTATCAACCCGGAAACAATGAACTGCCAACGGATAAGATATCATCTATGCTTTATTTGAAGTTCCTGGCCCTGGCGCGGCTCTACCTGGATAATTTTGAACATATCCAGGGCTCCTGGGTTACTCAAGGAAAAAGAATTGGCCAACTTTCACTGTTTTTCGGAGCTGACGATTTGGGAAGCATAATGCTTGAAGAGAACGTCGTGAGAGCGGCGGGACTGGTGCAGCATATGGAAGCCCACGAAATGGTTCAGCTGATCCGGGAAACCGGTTATATACCTGCCCTGCGGGATACAGAATATAGGATTATCCGGTGCTTTGACTAAATGGAGATAGGAGGAAAGCGGGATGCAGGTTCCACGCTGTGAGGCAGCCCTGATTGGGGGCTCCAGTACCTTGAGTATTCAGATGCCCGAGGATCTGAATTTAGATTACGTAGATGTCCTTGACGATGGACTGGTGTTTTCAACCCCGTTCGGTGAAAGCCCACCTTTTAAACTGATTAGAATAAAACATAAAAATGACAACAAGCAGGTTTTGACCTGCCGCATGCATGGTTGGAGAAGCGGGGTTTCCAGGGCCAACGCCTCGCGTCAGGTATTCTGGGTGCTGGCCCAGGCCGGGGTGAAGAAGATTCTGGCCGAGGGTGGAGTAGGAGCGGTTAACCACCTGTTGCGGCCGCGTGACATAATAGTCCCCGATGATTACATGGACTTTTCAATGCGCAAGGATGTAGGAATTGACGATCGCTACCTGCTGGTAATGCGGGAAGCTTTGTGCCCCGCAATGAGGGTTCAATTAATACGGCACCTGGAACAGTCCTGGCCGGCAAGGGTATTTGACCGGGGGGTCTATGTCAATACTGACGGCAGGCATTTCGAGAGCCCGGCCGAGATTAATTACTACAAAATGGGAGGAGCCGACATCGTAGGCCAGAGCATATGCCCGGAGGTATATCTGGCCCGGGAAATCGGGGCTTGCTATGCCGGGATTTATCTGGTGGTCAATTATGCCGAGGGTATAGTAAGCCCCTGGCAGCACGAGGAATTATCGGATATATTCTATTCTGAAGCCAGGCAACTGGGGAGAATTATATTGGAATACCTGGCCACCCTGGATATGAATGCCCCGTGCAGCTGCGCTCAGCTTCGCAAAGAGACCCTTTTGAAAGAAGTATACGATAAATAAAGCAATAATGCTTCACGATGGTTTAGGGCAGGCTTTAGTCCGGGACGGTTTTACTCCACCAGCATTTGAATTTCAGTTAAGAACTTCCTGGGGCTGCGGGGGAGGATCATTCCCGGTCCTTTCAGGTATACTTCCCGGCTGGGGGATATAATCTTTAAGCCGGTCTGATTGAGGTAGTCGATCAGCTTTTTGTATGAACCGCCCAGGGTTTCATAGGGGCCTTTATGGATAATGGTTATGGCCTGCCCGCCCTTTAAGGTGCGGCTCTTTATTCCATCGCCCTCAACTGGAGTTTTTACCGGCACGCAGGCCTCGATATCGGCGTTTTCTTCCTTGTAATCGGGATCGTAATACAGGAAAAAGGGGCTGCCGCTTACATTCCTTCCGCACAGTTTGTACAGCCTGGGAAAGTAAATCCCGGCATCTTCGTACCTGCCGCGAAAGCGAATGGACGCTATTAAGGTATCCGGGATATTTTTTATCACTATTTCAGAATTCTTATTCATATCATGCACCTCCTCTGCCTGTCTGGTCTGCTTTATAAAAGCGGACAGCTTTTTATCCATGTTTTCATAATTGGCCATTTTCCTGGCGATTTCTTTTTGCTTATTGGCCATGTGGTCGAGCAGTTGGGAATCATCCTGACAGTTGTCCAGTATGTCTTTGATCTCTTTTATAGAAAAATCTAGATTCTTTAGCTCCTGGATGGTCATGGCCCGCTCCAGGCATTTCTCATCATAGTATCTGTAGCCGGACTCGGGATCGATAAGGCAGGGCTCTAGCAAACCGCATTCATGGTAGTAGCGCAGGGTCTTTATGGTTAACCGGGATATTATGGAAAAGTCTCCGATCTGATACATAAAACCGCTCCTTTGCAGTGCTTGGCATATTATTACCATAAACCGGTTTGCCGTCCTAAAGCAATGTTTTCAACCGGGCTGTCCGGCGCTGCCTCCCGCATCAACTCCCAGGATTCGACTGAAGGCATCGGGATGGGAGGAAACATAGTTCTGCTGGAAGCCGATGAAGGGCGCAAAAATGAGGATGCCAAGCAGCAGGCCAATGGCGGCCGCTTTGTAGTCCGGCGTTTTAAAGGTTTCAAAAAGCACCCAGGCTATGTTGGAGACCATTAAAATATGGCTAATCTGGGCGATCAAATTGAAGCCATTCCAGGGAAACACGAACAGGCCAAGGCCGCCGAAAAAAAACAACGGCAAAATGGCGATGTGCAGAGCAGTCCGGTCTTTGGTGGCCAGGAAGATTGCAAAGCCAATCAGGTAGGCGATATTGGACGGTGCGCAGGCATTGAATACCAGCCACTCCAGGGGGCTGACCTTCATTACATTCAAGAAGTAGTTGGTGCTGTTGACGGTGGCCAGAAGCAGGAGCACCGCCAGTCCTATTCCCAATTTGTTCATCTCTATCACTCTCCCGTCTTTCGTTGTGCTTCAACGATAAGACCTCCAGTTAGGGGAGAGTCAAGAGATAAAAAGAACCCACCAATGGAGGAAACTTTTTTGAGGTTTGTTTAGGGCAGCTTTTTAAGCATGGGGATAAATCTTATTCCATCCTGCTGCTGAATGCTGCTTTGGGCGGTGAAACCCATCCTGGTGTAAATGCCTTCAGCGTAGGGAGATGAGTTTACGGAAATCTCTCCTATTTCCGAGTTGCGGGCGACGATTTCTTTCAGAGCTTTGTCAAGCAGCGTTTTGGCGATACCCTGCCGGTGGTATTCTTCGTCTACAAAAAGGAGTGATATATGCGATAAACCTCGAAATGCCAAAACCCCAACCAGCTTCTCATCGTCAAAGCAGCAGTAAATACTGTTGCCGTCTTCAGCCATTTGTTTTAACCTGTCCGGCTCAATAAAATCTTTAAATGTTTGGACACCTTCTGGTGGATAATCCGGCGCCTCATATTTTTTAAAAACAGTCCAAACCAGTTTAGAAACTATTGTCTCTTGACCGTCTTCAAATAGGGCATATCTCATAAACTGCACCTCTAATGCTTTTCCCAAATTGTAGCACAAAGATTTACTGGCAAAGCATCTCATGGAGAAAGGGGATTGATCTTTTGATCTAATCCCCTAGAAACTAAAAGGTGCATTGTCGCTAAATATCTATTTTATAGATTCGGCTATTTTAACCGCTTCGGCCCTGCCCAAACCGGGGCTGCAGTCCAGGGAGTAGTTGACGTCATCTTTTTCCCACATAACATTGTTGGGTTCCGACCAGGTCCCCTGGCCTCCATTTATATCCACCTGCTCGACCTGGCCATTGGTTGCGACCTCAAATTTATTTTGCTCGCTCATTTTGGTCATTATTATGGATATTTCCTTTCCATTACCATCATAGACCAGTTGCATGTAATCGGCATAGGTTCCCAAGCCCTTTGCCTCTTTAAAGGTATATCCAGCAGGCAGATACCCGGGAGTGAGAATTTTGAAGCCAGCTACCTTTTGGGCTTCGGCCAGGCTGGAGTAATAGACGGTTTCAGCCGGTTCCTCGCTTCCTACTCTCAGCACGCTGCCGTCCGGCAATATGGTTCCATCTTTGGGCGGTTCACCGGGCAGACTGCCGGGAGCTTGATCAGGCTCTTGAATAACGGTCACATATTTACCGATTTTAAAGGTCCGGGCGATGCTGTCTTTGGCCACAGCTGCTAAATTTCCGGGCAGGGCCAGGGCAACCGCCAGCAATATAACTGCGGCCGCGGTTCCCACCATCAGGGCGGGTTTGCGTTTGGCAATGATTCTGTTCATAAAGCTCTCCTTTTTCATACTGCTATACTCCCGGGACATATGCTGGCGAAGCCTTAGCCTGGTGGATTCCGAAACGAAATTATTTTCCTTGAGTCGGCCGGCAAGGTCCAGGGCGGCAGTGTATTCCCGGGAAGTGTCACCATGAGGTTCAGGGCACTTCCCTTCCAAAATGTCATCCAAATCTTTATTAAATTGGCTCACGAGGATGTCTTCGTCCATAAGCTCACTCCTTACCTTCAAGCTGCTCCCGCAGGCGATGCAAGGAGCGGTAGAGCAGAACACCTACATGGTTTTCGGACAGACCGGTTAGCTGAGCAATCTCGCGGTTTTTTAAACCCCCGGCGAATTTCAACGCTACCAGGTTGCGTTCGCGTTCGTTTAACACATCCATTGCTTTGAGCAGCTTTCGTTGTTCTTCATTTTGCAAAGCTGTTTCCTCGGGATCCGGCTGCCGTGAAACCAGGTTATTGAGGTTTTCAAGCGGCAGCCAGGTCCAGCGTTTCTTCAGCCGGTAATGATCATTAACGACATTGCGGGCGATAGCAAAAAGCCAGGCGTCAAAGGGGGCTAGAGCCGAATTGAATTGATCGATCTTGTGCAGCACACGCTCAAATACCTGACTGGTCAGCTCTTCAGCCTCATGAAGGCTTCCCAGACGGTAGTTCATGTAATTGAAAACCCGCTGGTAGTTCGTATCGAATATATTTATCAGGGCTTCTTCTTTGGTTTTTTCCTGCAGGAATGCTTTATCCCGGGGAAACGCTGTCAGGGCTTCTTCCATGTTCATCTCCTTCCTGCGCAAAGGAGTTTATCCTGACCAGGTTGACTCATTGGTAAATACGTTGAACAGCGCAAACCATTACAAATTGTTTTTAAAAAAACTGAGAAAAGCCATAAAAAGCCCATAAGAACCGACCTTAGGTCTTTACACCTTTTTAACCTCTGGCCACCCGGGCCGGATACCATTTCGCAAACCAGGCGGTGAATATGCCCATTAAGGCTGGAGCAATCTGGTTGAGCAGGCCGCTGAATTTAAACAGGGGGGTGTACCACAGATAATAGGTCCATACGGCGGTGGCAATATATAACAACCCCCAGAGAATGGTCAATATGTAGTTGGTTTTTATAAAAAGGCGGTTGGCCAGGGCGCCAGCCCCGAGGGAATAGCGCGAATACCAGGCAGTCAGGGGTATGTCCGTGAAAAAGGAAGCCAGCCAGAGCAGGGCAAATATGAAGTAGGAAGCGGTCATAAGGATCTGCAAATTGCCCGGAAGTAATACTACCAGGATGAGAATGGCGGTAAGGCTCAAGGGATTCACCAGTTCATAGACCGTCAAATCCCACCGGGAATGCCCGGCAGCCGTTACCAAACCGGCGGCTGCTAAAGCTGCAATTGCAGCATATACCGGGTTGAAGGGGAGGACAATCCATAGAATAATCCAGGGGAGCAAAAACAGAAGCATTTTTGATCTTTTATCAGTTGGGGCGAGCCGGGCGGATTCGGTAGGACCCTTTACCTTCTTGCCTGAAAACAGATCAGACATAACCAGCATGAAGTTGAAATCGCCGGACACACGGTATTTTTTCTGCATCATGGCCTGCGCTCCATCCAGGCTTCCTGCGGAAATCTTCATCCAGGTATCGTAGTCAGTGTCGATGGTGGTTGTGGGAACATATTGGGCGCCGCTTATAAGTTCACAGGTCCGGTCTTTAATTACATATTGATACTTTTCATTTAAATCGGCAAAGTTTATCTGTAACATAGCATCGAGTCCATTGCTGGCATCAGGATTAAACGAAGCGCACATCTGCCTCATGAAGTTATAGGCCTTTAAATCACCATGAGGTGTTAAGATGCGTTTATCTTCAATTCCCCAGGTGGCGTTGGCCATTCCCAGAAATGCCTCTGGATCAAGCAGAGGCGATTCCAGGGCAGCCAGGGTATTCTTGCCGATTCGGCCCGTCCCCGCATACTCAGCACCCGCTCGTTTAACTAATTCAACATAGGGGCGGGTCGTTGGGGTCAGTTGAGGGACTTGCAGAAGCTCTCCTTCAACGCAAAATATCTTTTCATAGTCCCCTCTATGGAGAAGGTCCAGATGGCTGGCAAGAGCTTCGAAGTTGTTTTTCTTTGAGCAAAAACCGCAGGTGCTGATTATGATATGTTTTTGCAGCGGCATATCTTCATACCTGGCCGGATGCCGGCAGCTGCCGTCTGGATTTATATCGATAAAGGGTAGCAAGAGCGGCAGAGTCCTTTCATGAAAGGCTTTTACAATAGACGGCATGCCGAAATGGTAGAGGGGGAAGCTCCATACGACCAGGTCGGCGGAGACGTATTTTTCTAAAAGGTCAGACATATCGTCTTTTAATATGCAGGAACCTTCCGGATCGTTCCAGCAGCTAAAACAGCCCCGGCAGGAGCGAATATTTTTGTCCTTTAAAATGACCGTATCAACTTTGGCCTGCGGGTTGAATTCCTGGAACCCGTCTAGAAAGCTGTTGGCCAACAGGATAGTATTGCTGTTGACGCCGCGGGGGCTGCCGTTAATCAACAAAATCCTTTCAATCATCTTGTTCACCCCGCTTGCGAAGAATGTTTATACACTCTCCGGCCCAGCGGGCTGAGGCCTGGTAATCCGCCAGCCCGCGGGCGGCGGTCATCTTCCAATAGAGGGATTCGCTATCATCCTCCACCAGGTTCTGGTAGTCGGACAGATCGCCCGTATGAAGGGCAAGCTCCCGGGCGGCGGCTTCACATCGTTCTTTGTATTTACTCAGCATTTCTATAGTCCTGTTTACAGGAATCTGGGAGCTGAAGAACAGCTTCAGCAAAAGGGCGTTTCTGGTTATAAAGAAGTCGTCAATATTAAAGTCATATAGCCATCCGTTAAGATTCTCCCGTCCCACCTCATTAATGCGGTAGAGCTTTTTATTGGGTTTGTCGCTTTGGATCACCAGTTCATATTCGACCAGACCGTCCTTTTCCAGAGCCGTAAGCTCACGATATATCTGGCTTTGCTGGGCATTCCAGAAATAACCCACCGATTCTCTGAAATACTTGCTGATATCATACCCGGTCATGCTGCCATAGTTAAGTAAACCAAGAATTCCATATCTAAGTGACATACCAAGAGCACTCCCTAATATTATATTTGTAATATATTATAAAAGTGTAATATATGATGTGTCTAGTATATACATAAAAAATTCCAATTTATTGCCAGCGTAATGCAAGGATTATATAATTAAGTTAGCTATTTTAGCTATAATGGATAATAAGGGGGCGATACTCATGAAAGTTTCCTCAACCGAAGTCCAGAACAACTTCGGCAAATACCTGATGCTTTCAGCTAATGAAGATATCATCATTACCCGCAACGGGACGGAGATTGCTATGTTGTCAGCCATCAAGGAGATTCAGTCGGCAGTAAGACCTGCACTGAGCGTGATTATGGAAAGGGCCGAAAACTATCGGTACGGAGGGAGAAGGGCTTCCTATGAAGAATTCCTGGAGTTGACCAGGGACAATGAGGAAAGGTATGAATACATCGATGGGGAAATATATTTGCTGGCTTCCCCAAAAACTAAGCATCAGATGGCTTTGACTGAACTTTTTGTAATCTTTTACAATTGGTTTGAAGGAAAGAAATGCCATCCCTTTGTGGCCCCCTATGACATCACGCTCCGGCGCAACTTGGAGAATATCAACATGGTGCAGCCGGATATTATGGTGATCTGCGATTTGGAAGAAAAACTGAACGAAAACGACTACTACATGGGCATACCCGAACTGGTGGTGGAAATCTTATCTGAAGGCACCAGAAGCAAAGACCTGGTCAAAAAACTCGACCTCTACATGTCATGCGGGGTTCATGAGTACTGGATCGTAAATCCGCTAAACCGCGAGGTGACCGTTTACCTGTTTGAAGACCAGGACATAAAAAACAGCATGACTTTTAGGAAGCCTGAAACTGCACAGTCTTTCATTTTTGAAGGACTCGCCGCCGAACTGGACAGGATCTTTGGGTAGGAGCCAACAAAAAGAACATCCCCCTGTTGGCTCCTATCGGCGTATCAGTAACCCTGGATGTTGATATCCACCTTTCCCCTGAATACCCGGTAGACGTAAATGGTGTAGAGGAGAACGATGGGTACGCCAATGAGGGCTATGATAAGCATTGCCTTTAGGGTTAAGGATGACGAGGCGGCATTGTATATGGTAAGGCTGTTGCTGGTTTCCAGGGCCGGAACCAGGTTGGGGAACATGCCCAGGCCAAGCGTGGCAATGAGTCCGGTCATATTCAAGGAACTGGCGATAAAGAGGAGACCATGCCGGCTCAATTTGAGCAGAAACGGTATAAAAGCCAGACCGGCCACGGTCAGCAGGGGAGCAGCGTACATCCATACATACTGCCGGTAATTGGCAAAGAGAGCGGGAACGCTTATATAGGTGTAAAGAGTGGCCAGAATATACAGAACAACCGCGGCTGCCCAAATCAATATAAGTGCCTTTTTGCTTCGGGTTTGGATTTCACCATCGGTTTTAAGCAAAACATAGCTGCTTCCCTGTAGCAGGAAGGCAGAGAGGCCTAAAAGCCCAAGCAGCAGGGCGTAAGGGTTGAGCAAATCAAAGAAGCCTCCAGTGTAGACATGAGCGCCATTTAAGGGCAAACCCCGGGCGATATTTCCCATGGCCACGCCGAATAATAAAGCAGGTACAAAACTCCCCAAAAAGAAGAGGAGATCAAGCCGGCCGCGCCAAGCCGGGTTTTCAACCTGGTTTCTAAACTCGATGGCTGCAACGCGCAGGATTAATGCGAATAAAACCAGCATCATAGCCAGATAAAAGCCACTGAAGACCGTGGCGTAGACTAAAGGAAAGGCGGCAAAAAGGGCTCCCGCTCCGGTCAAAAGCCACACTTCATTGCCGTCCCAAAACGGTCCCACGGCGCCCAGCAGGGTTTGCTTTTCCTCCTCGGTTTTACTTAAAAAAGGGAAGAGGCTGCCCACTCCCAGGTCAAACCCGTCCAGAATGGCATAACCACCTATAAGTACTCCTATCAGCAAAAACCAAATTACATTCAAATCCATTACAATCACCTCCTGCTACCGTTTAAGGGGTTGGGTGTCCAAGGGTACGGTTATCGGGCTATTGTGAAGAATTGATGCTTCCCCCATAGCCTTTTTAATTTCTCGTTTAACAAGGTAATAAACGGCTGTTAGAAGGCCGCTGTAGACTACTGCAAACATAATCGTTGTTGACAATACCTGACCGGCTGGAAGCGGCGAAGCTGCTGCACTGGTTTTTAAAAGACCGTACACAATCCAGGGCTGCCTGCCAAACTCAGCCGCCAACCAGCCTATTTCATTGGCCAATACCGGCATGAGCATGGAATAAAAGGCAGCCTTGAGAAAACGCCGGTTTTCATACAGCCTGCCTTTGTAAAGGAGATAGGCCCCCCACAAGACCAGGATGGTAAACCAGGCTGCCGCCAGGATCATCAAGCGATAAGACCAGTAGGTGACCAGCACCGGGGGGCGGTCTTCCGGGGCAAAGTCTTTTAGCCCGCTTATCGGTGCGCTTGAATCACCATATACCAGGCTGCTCAAAAGACCTGGAACCCCCAGGGACAGGTGAGTAGTTTCGTTTTCTACGTCCGGAAAACCGATAATATTTAGAGCCGCCCGGGGAGTGGATTCCCATAAGCCTTCAAAAGCAGCCAGTTTGGCAGGTTGGGTGTGCGCCACCTGCATCGAATGATAGTGCCCCAATACACCCTGCAAGAGCATGGCCACAAGAGCGAAAATGAGAGCTATTTTTAGAGACTTGCGCCCCACCTCTAGATTTTTGTTATGCAGCAGGAAATAGGCGCTGACCCCCATAATAAAGAAGGCTCCAGTTATATAGGCGGCATCAACCGTGTGTAAAAAGCGCGGCAGGGTTGATGGATTGAATACCGCCGCATAAAAATCGGTCAGAATGGCTCTGCCGCCTTCAATTTTAAATGCGGTCGGCGTCTGCTGCCAGGAATTGGCGACAATGATCCAAAAGGCAGATATGGTGCTGCCCACAGCTACCAGTATAGAAGAGAGGAAACGCATGTTGGGGGAAATCCTGTCCCGCCCAAAAAGCAGCAGGCCGACAAAGGTTGACTCCAAAAAGAAAGCAAACACACCTTCGGCAGCCAGGGGAGCTCCAAAAATGTCGCCTACAAATTTAGAGTATTCGGACCAGTTAGTGCCGAATTGGAACTCCATTGCGATACCGGTCGCTACACCTACAGCGAAGAGAATGGCAAAGATTTTAAACCAGAATCGGGACGCCTGATCATAGAGAGGCTTCTTTTTCGCCCAATACTCATACTCCAGAAATGCGATAACGGTAGCCATTCCGATAGATAAGGGCGGAAAAATAAAATGAAAAAAGGCAGTTAGGCCAAACTGCAGGCGGGATAGAAATAGAGCATCCAAGTTATAACCTCCTTTAATAGTTCACTCATTTAGTATACTTTATGTTATTCTAACAGATTGTTGCCTGTTAATAAATAGAAAAATTATTTTAAAAATAGGGGAGTGCTCCGCCAGGGAATAATAAACCGGGATGTAAGTTAAAATACATTTGAAATAGGCTAATTTAGGGGGAACCAATATGCAGGATCCAGCCTGGTCGGGTTTTAAAACCGGGCTTTGGTGCGAAGAGGTGGATGTGCGGGATTTCATTCAGCGCAATTACACCCCGTACAGCGGAACCGGGGATTTTTTAAAAGGGCCGTCCCAGCGCACCAGCACATTGTGGGATAAGATACGGGACTTGCTCTGGAAAGAACATGAACGGGGCGGGGTCTATGATGTGGACACCCATACGGTGGCATCAATAACCGCCCACGGGCCCGGTTTTATAGACCCAGAGTTGGAGTTGATAGTGGGGCTGCAGACCGACCGGCCCCTGAAGCGAGCTATTATGCCGGCTGGAGGGGTAAACATGATACGCTCCGCCCTGGATTCGCACGGTTGCATGGTAGACCCCGAGATAGAGCTGATCTTTACCCATTACCGCAAGACCCACAACCAGGGGGTATTTGATGCGTATACCCCGGAAATACGTGCAGCCAGGAGTGCCGGCATTATCACCGGCCTGCCCGACGCCTACGGGCGGGGGAGGATAATAGGGGACTACCGCCGGGTGGCTCTGTACGGTATTGACTTCCTGATTGAGGACAAAAAGAGACAGCTCCAGCATTTAGACACTGATCAGATGCTGGACGAAACCATCAGGCAGCGGGAGGAGCTGTCCGAACAGATCCGGTCGCTTTTGGAGCTGGTGGAAATGGCGGATGCTTATGGTTTCAATATAAGAAAACCGGCCAAAAACGCCCGGGAAGCGGTGCAGTTTACCTATTTTGCCTACCTGGGAGCGATTAAGGAACAGAACGGGGCGGCTATGAGCCTGGGGCGGGTGTCCACGTTTCTTGACATATATATAGAACGTGATTTGGCCCGGCAGGACCTCAGCGAAGAAGCCGCCCAGGAACTGGTCGATCAATTGGTTACCAAACTGCGCGTAATTCGCTTTCTACGTACAGCCGAATACAACGAACTCTTTTCCGGTGATCCGGTATGGTGTACCGAAGCGATCGGGGGCATGGGAATTGACGGGCGCACCCTGGTCACCCGCAGCTCATTTCGCTTCCTGCAGACCTTAAACAACATGGGGCCGGCTCCTGAACCCAACCTGACCGTACTCTGGTCGCTCAACCTGCCGAAAGGATTTAAGGAATTCTGCAGTAAAATATCTATTGCCTCCAGCTCCATCCAATATGAAAACGACGACCTAATGCGCCCCTACTGGGGGGATGACTACGCCATCGCCTGCTGCATATCGGCCATGCGTGTGGGCAAGCAGATGCAGTTTTTCGGAGCCCGGGCCAATCTGGCCAAAGCATTGCTCTATGCGATAAACGGTGGAGTGGATGAGCTTTCCGGCCTGCCGGTGGTCAAGGGGATCAATTCGATAACCTCGGATTATTTGGACTATGAAACCCTGTGGAACAACTATTTGCAGGTATTGGAGTGGCTGGCCAAGACCTATATAAAGACCATGAACATCATTCACTTCATGCATGACAAATACGCCTATGAACGATTGCAATTTGCACTGCACGATCTGCATATATTTCGCACCATGGCCTTTGGCATTGCCGGCCTGTCAGTTGTGGCTGACTCGCTGTCGGCGGTGAAGTTTGCCCGGGTGAAGGTAATACGCAACCAGGTCGGCCTGGCGGTTGACTTCGAGATTGAAGGGGAATACCCGGCTTTTGGCAATGACGATCCCCGGGTGGATGAACTGGCGGTAATGGTGCAAAAGACCTTTATGAACCTATTAACCAAATACCCTCTCTACCGTAACGCTGAGCCGACCATGTCCATCCTCACCATAACCTCCAATGTGGTCTACGGTAAAAAGACGGGCAGCACCCCGGACGGGCGCAAGGCCGGTGAACCGTTCGCCCCGGGAGCCAATCCCATGCATGGCCGGGACAAGCGGGGGGCACTGGCGGCATTGAATTCCGTAGTCCATCTGCCTTACCGCCACGCTCTTGACGGAATTTCCTACACTTTTACGATAGTGCCGGGCAGCCTGGGCAGGGAAGAAGAAGAGCGGGGCAATAACCTGGTGGCGATATTGGACGGCTTTTTTGCCAAGGGCGGGCACCATATAAATGTAAACGTCCTGGAGCGCTCGGTTCTCATGGATGCCATGGAGCATCCGGAAAAATACCCCCAGCTTACCATACGCATATCCGGCTACGCGGTTAATTTTATCAAGTTGAATCGCGAACAACAGTTGGACGTCATAAACCGGACCTTCCATTCCAGCCTCTAATAGCAGGGAAGTGCAGTGCAGACCGAAGCCTACATCCACTCGATAGAAACCATGGGAACCCTGGAGGGACCAGGGCTGCGCTACGTTATCTTCATGCAGGGCTGCGCCATGCGCTGCCTGTTTTGCCACAATCCTGACACCTGGTATATAAGAAGGGGCAGATTGCTCAGTGTCGACTGGCTGCTTAAGGATATCGAGCAGTATCTTCCCTACATTTACCCTGCCGGCGGGGTGAGCGTCACTGGTGGAGAGCCGCTTCTCCAGGCTGATTTTCTGGAGGTTTTATTCCGCCATCTTGACAGTCTAAAGGTGCATAAAGTCATCGACACCAGCGGTTTTGCCAGTTTGGAAAGAGTCAAAAAGCTCATTGACCTGACCGATCTGGTTTTGTTGTCGATCAAATCCATCCGTCCGGCGCATTTTAAAGAGTTAAGCGGACAGAGCCCGGAACGAACTTTTCGCTTCGCCCGCTATCTTGCCAGTATAAAAAAACCGGTATGGATACGCTATGTCCTAATCCCCGGAGTTACCGACGAACCGGGCGAGCTGCAGGAATTGGCTCTTTGGATTGCCGGTATGCCCAATATACAAAGACTGGAGCTTTTGCCCTACAACGACCTGGGCGTCTATAAATGGGCTGAACTGGGGCTGAATTATGGTCTGCCCGAGGCTAAACCGCCTAATGAAGTGCAAATGGATGAAGCAAGGACTAAACTTGGCGCATGGCTCCCCCATGTCAAGGTGGTTTAGTAAGGAGCAGCGCATCTTCCTGTTTATATTAGAACAATTAGGATAAAATGGAAGGAGATGAAGGGATGAAGTAATTGAGATACACCAGAGAATTACCCAAAACCGATAGGGAATTATTCGTTCGCCTGCTTGGTCAGGGCTGGAAGAGATTGAGAGAACCGGGTGGTTTATGGACAGCTGTGTTGCTGTCTATACCATTTATGATTTTAAATGGAGCGATAAGCTGGTTTTTGTTCCTGCGCCACCATAAGCCGCTGATTATTGTGATCAATGGCAGCGCTTTAAACATAAATTTAGATTTAAATATTATAGCAGCTTTGTTAATGCTGCTTTTTATTGTGCTTTTTCATGAATTCTGCCACCTGGTGTTTATCCCCGATTTCATCAAATCAGAAAAGACCTGCTGGGGAATAGGGTATATGGGTGGTTTTGTATTCACCGAAGAGGAACTGTCAAAGAGTAGATTTATAGTAATCTCTCTGGCCCCTTTTATCGTTATATCGGTAATTATACCTGTAATATTGGAGTTATTGGGACTGCTAAACAGTCTTATTTCATTTGCGGCCTTTATCAATGCTCTGGGAGCTTCCGTAGATTTGCTCTCCCTTACCCTGGTGGCTTTTCAGGTGCCCTCAAATGCCCGAATTAAAAGCAATGGTTCAGAAACCTTCTATAAACCACCAACCGAAGAGCCATTATACAATTAACCTAACTCCGGACGGCGGTTAGAAATTGAAGTCGTACCCGGTAATGTCCAGTTCCTGGCTCATTTGCTTGATCTGCTCCTGCAGGACCCGGTTGACCGGGACCCCTTTGTGACCGACTTTGAGCGAAGCCAGGAATTCCTTTTCACCAGCGGTGTAAATCCTTTCCTGTCCCGGAGCTTTGCGGGACTCACGCAGGGCGCGCAGTATATCGCCGGTTATTTTCTGAAACTCCCCAAGTTCGGTGAAAGCTTCAATGTTTATGGCAATGAAGAAATGTCCCAGGCTGTAGGGGCGGGGAGATCCTTCAGGATCATAACCGCTCAGGGCTTTCATAAAAGGTCCGCTCTGCAAGGCGGCTGATAGTATTTCTACCACGGTGGAATAGCCATATCCCTTGTAGCCGGCGTTTTCCTCGCCCAGTCCTCCCAGGGGGGTCAGGGCGGCATGACCGGAAACCAGATCGAGCAGAATCTGTTTGGTGTCGGTTCGGGTGTTGCCACCTACGTCTATCACCCATCCGGGGGGAATATCCTTGTCCAGACGGTCGTATACTTCAATTTTCCCGCGCTGCGACACCGATGAGGCACAGTCCAGCAAAAAGGGGAATTCTTCATCAGTGGGTATACCGAAGGTCAGGGGATTGGTCCCCAGCATATTTTCAACACCAAAGGTAGGAGCCACTGATGGACGGGCATTGGTGCCGGTAATGCCGATCATTCCCGCACCTGCGGCCATCAGGGCATAGTAGCCGGCTATGCCGTAATGCGATGAGTTGCGCGCTACCACCATGCCCATGCCCAACTTCCTGGCCTTTTCTATGGCCATTTGCATGGATCGGTGGGCGATAACATGCCCCATTCCATCATGCCCGTCGATAACGGCA
Source organism: Syntrophomonas sp. (assembly GCA_039679855.1). GTDB lineage: Bacteria > Bacillota > Syntrophomonadia > Syntrophomonadales > Syntrophomonadaceae > UBA5314. Next base: position 5,454 of record JBDKUE010000101.1, on the reverse strand, counting down.
GTGGTCGGCCCTTCCCTCACCACTTCGAATTCGGTCACCGGATTTAAGATACCAAGCTTTATACGATCATAGTAGATGGGCTTCAACCGCCCGATACCATGAGATTCAATCCCCAATTTATCGGCAGTGATAAGTACATTGGCGCAGATTTTGGCTTCCTCTTCGGGAACTCCCGCCCCTTTAAAGACATCGGACATAAACCTCTCCAAGACGTTTAAATCAATATAGACGATCTGGTCTTCCATAACGAACCTCCCCCAAAATATGCCTTTAATGAATTTGATGCCGGCGTTCTGCCTGGTTTTCAAAAAGGCATTGGCCTGACTGGCCTATTATATATATCATAGCGGAAATTACCGCCAGAATTATACCCCTCAATTCTGGTATACGATGAAAGCATCCGATAAAATAGATTAACGTTGCAAGAAACGGGAAGGTGGTTTCGTGCATTGAGGCAGTAGGATTCAGACAGTGGGGGACATCCGGGGAAGTCTATTCACCCAATATGGCTTGATTCGCCGGGGTATTGATGCCCTGGCGAAGTTTCTCCCGGTCAACCCGCTTCTTGCTGAGCAGAAAGAGGAGCGGAAAACCAGCCAGGGCCAGGAGGGCCATCAAAACCATAATATCGTCAATGCCATTCATATAGGCCTGTTTTAATGCCATGCTTTTTATAACACTCAGAGTGACGGCCAGGGGCGTGTCGCCGCCAAGTCCCTGCGCTGTTAGGTAGCCCTGCACTTGAGCGATAATAAACGGACTGGTGGGGGATGATTGGTTAATACCCTCGGTAATAATGGACAGGTGATATTCCTGCCTTTGAGAAACAAAATAGGTAGTAAATGCAACGGCTATTGAAGCAACCACCTGTCGCACCAGGTTTAGAGCCGAAGAAGCGCTGCCCACCAGATGTTCAGGGACGGTCAACATGGGGGCATTGGCCAGGGGCATCATGCACAGCCCCAAACCCAAAGCCCGCAGGGCAAGGATTAGCTGCACCTGCCCGAAGCTGGTAGCCAGGGATAGGGTGTGTAGATAATAAGTCATTCCAGCCAGGATAGACAATCCAGCCAGACCAACACCGAAAGCACCGTAACGATCAAAAACTTTTCCGCTGACCGGCATCAAGAACCCTGTAGCCAGGGCCATAGGCAGCATCATCAGGCCGGTGTCCATAGGACTGTAGCCTAAAAGGTTTTGCGAGTAGATGGGCACTAAAAAAACCACCACAAAGAGGAGGCTGTTGGTAATGGCTACCGCTCCCAAACCGGCGGCCATAACTGGATTTCTAAATAGGCGCATATCTATGAGGGGTTCGTCAGCCGCCAACTCCCAGAATACAAAAAGAAGCAGAGAGAAAATTCCTACTGCCAAAAGAGTTACTATATATTGGGAAGTCCAACCTTCTTGCTGTCCACGACTCAAGGCCAGTAAGAGGGCGAAAGCGCTCACGCAAATAAACAGGGCCCCTGGCAAATCGGGCTTAAGAGCCTTTTCCAGTTTGGTTTCCTTTAATACTTGCATGGACAGAAATATTGCGACGACACCTATTGGTATATTGATGGTAAATATCCAGGGCCAGCTGAAGTTGTCGACCAGGTATCCACCCAGAGTAGGGCCTATAGCCGGCCCCATGACCGCGGCAATTCCCCAAACGCCGAGAACCACTCCGGTTTTTTGCTCGGGGACAATCAGGTAGATCATGGCCATGCTTATGGGAATTAACATACCTCCACCGATGGCCTGAATGATCCGGGCGATGATCATTGAGGTCGTGCTCCAGGCCATACCGCAAAAAGCTGAACCCACAGTGAATATCGCCAGTGCGATTATATACATGCGACGGTGTCCGAAGCGCTTGCCCAGGTAGCCGGTTAACGGAATGATAACTCCGGTAGTCAACATGTAGCCGGTCAAAACCCATTCGATCTCATCGGTGGAAGCCCCGAAAACGGCCATCATGCGCGGCAAGGCCACATTGACGATACTGGAATCGAGTATGGACATAAAGGCCCCTATAACCAGAACCAGTACTGCACCCCAGGGTACGATGGCTTCAACCGGCTTTTCGGTTGCATTAGCCTCGGATAACAAGCGATCGCCCCCTTATTTGATATGGATCTTGACCCGGGCGTTCATTCCCGGCAGCAAACGCCGACCATGATAGTCGTCGATGCTTATTTTTATGGGAACTCGCTGGGTTATCTTGACAAAGGAATTGCCTGTATTTTGCTGGGGTATTAAAGAAAAAACAGAATTGGCGGCATCTCCGATGGATATAACTTTACCGCAATACTTGACATCGGGATAAGTATCGAGGGTGTATTCCACTAGCTGGCCCGGTTTTATCTTGACCAGGACATCTTCTTCGATATTGGCGCTTAGAAACAGAGAATTTAAATCGGTCATATATAGAACCGGGGAGGTCGGTGAGCCGATCTCGCCGACATGGGCTATTTTCTTTAATACCGTTCCGCTGATGGGAGCCTTTATTATGGTCAGGTCCAGATTGCTGCCCGAGGTCAAAGTAAGGTCGGACTGCCTGCCTACCATATCATTCACTTGCAGCTCCTGGCCTTCTTCGACCCCCAGCTCGATAATCCGACCGGTAACCTGGGGGCTAACTTTAACGATATCCCCGTCAATTCTGGCATCCTCAGTTGCAACATAGTGGGTGTTTTGATACCAGTAATAAAGGGTGATGGCGGTCAGGGTTAAGATCATTAATAATAGTGTCAAAACTACTCGCTTTTTAGCCATAGAGTTTCACCTTCCCCGGATGCTTTTATCTAAATCTTCTGTCCTTCCTGCAACAATTGGGCTCCCTGGGTTACCAATGTTTCTCCTTTAGAGAGACCGGATAATATCGGCAATTGTCCATTACTCCCTGTTCCTACTGTGACACTGCGTTTCTCCACCAGACCGTCCTTTACTACGAAGACAAAAGGCTTTTCCCCGTCTTTAAGCACGGCCTCCTGGGGAATCGTTATAGTTTCTATATTGTTTTCGGGAAGGCGAACCTCCCCAAACATGCCGGGCTTTAACAGGTGGTTGGGGTTGTCGACTCTTACTTTAACCGGATAGGCTTTGGTGGAAGACTCGGCGGCCGGAGATATATTGCATACATACCCAGTTAGAAGTTCAGGCATGGCGGCTGACACGGATACCTGCACCTGCTGGTCCAGTTTGAGGTTGTTGATTTGATTCTCATCGACCAAACCTTTGATAACCACTTGATCCAGATTTACCAAAGAGACAACGGTTGTAGATATGCTGGCCATTTCTCCGGGATGTACATTGCATGCGGTCACCATTCCATCAAAAGGAGCCCTGATAAAGGAATCGCTGTAGGTAATTTGAGCTTTTTTTAAAGCGGCCTCGGATGATCTAAAAGAAGCCTCTGCTTTTTGATACTGAGACTGGTAGTTGTTTTGGAAATCGGATTGGCTCATAGCTCCAGATGATAGTAGAATTTTAGCCCGGTCCAGGTTTTGACCGGCCTGGTCCAGGTTTATTTGCGCAGTATCCAGGGCGGCCTGGGCAGACTCAATATTTGCTGCCAGTTCGTCGGACTCCAGAGCAACCAGGATCTGGCCCTTCTCCGCCTGACTGCCGATGTCTACGTTAACCTGCGCCACCTTTCCGGTGTTCTTGCTGACCACATTGGCCACGGCAACCGCCTCGATTTTTCCGCTTATGATGGGGTTCCCAGAGTTTGAGGTCTTGACTACAGCTGTGGATATGTTCTGGGTCGGTAAAGAAGAGGTGTTTTTACTGCTGCAGCCGCTTAAGACCAGCACCCCCGCCAAAAAAAGGGCTAGACTGAGTGAAAGAAATCGTTTCATTCCGTTCACTCCTTCCCAATACCCCGAAGCAGAATATCCACCAGGGCATCGATGTCTTGATCAAAGCCGTTAACAGCATCATTCATGAGAATCTGCCGCCAAAATAATATGGATAACAACATGCCTAAAAAGATAGAAGCCACCACTGAAACGTCAAAGTCCCGGAAAAATCCGGCGTCAATACCGTCTTGCAGATACTGTTTGACCTTGCTGCGCATGGGGAGAAACAATTTCTCATGGGCAATATCTCTAAGTTCCGGATAATGCTGAAACTCGGTAAACGCGACCTTTAGAAGATTTATATTTTGGGCCATAAATTCAATCCTGTTTTTGAGTATATAGCGTAAAGCCTCTTCGGGGTTTTTCTCTTTGCTTTTCACCAGAACTTCATCAAAAGGGTCCACTACAAACGAAGGTATTATTTGCTCAACTACCTTTATTGATATCTGATGTAGAATGTCTTTCTTGGTAGGGAAGTAGTTGAAAATGGTGCCTTCGGCAACGCCGGCCTCGCGGGCTATCTCTTTGGTGGTGGCGGCATGAAATCCCTTTTCGTTAATAACCTTTACCGCTGCTTCGAGGATCACTTTTTCTTTATTCGCGTCTGGTTTTTTACCCATATAATCTTCCCTCCCTATAATGAGTGAGTACTCACTCATATTATATTACCCGGAAGCTGTTTTTGACAACTGTATAAGTAGAAAGATTACCCTGGAAGAAGCGGTCTTAACCGGTCTACCTTTTACAAGTATATGGTAGTATTAGGATTGAGATTGATGGGTTATAAATGCAAATTACCTTTGGTACGGTCTGTTTAATATTGATATGATGGGGGCGAATCCTGATGAAGATGAGGAAACTGGGAAATGACGGGCCTCAAGTGTCAGCCATTGGTCTGGGTTGCATGGGAATGAGCGAGTTCTATGGCCCAGCCAATGATGCAGATTCTAAAAAAACGATCTTGGCCGCTTTGGAAAAAGGCATAACCTTGCTTGATACTTCTGATATGTATGGACACGGGCACAATGAAGAGCTGATTGCCGCCGCCTTGAAGGAATGGAAAGAAGACATTATTCTGGCTAGCAAATTTGGGATTGTGAGGGAAATGGGAAAATACGAGCGGACCATCAACGGGAGGCCCGAATATGTGCGCAGATCCTGTGAGAACAGCCTGCGCCGGCTAAAACGAGACGTCATCGACCTCTATTACATTCACCGGGTGGACAGCAAGGTGCCCATCGAAGATACTATTGGAACCATGTCTGATCTGGTCCGGGAGGGAAAGATTCGATTTATCGGTATATCTGAGGCGTCACCGGCTACTATCCGCACTGCCCATGCGGTTCATCCCCTGACCGCGGTCCAAACTGAATACTCCTTGTGGACCAGGCATGTAGAAGATGAAATTCTGCCTGTCTTAAGAGAGCTGGGTATAGCACTGGTTGCCTACAGTCCTCTGGGGAGAGGATTCTTGACGGGAATGGTTGATAAAGAAAAGCTGGATGAAGGAGACTTTCGCAATTTCGTTCCCCGCTTGCAGGATGAGAACTATGAGCACAATAAAAAGCTGGTTCAGGGTTTGCAGGAAGTGGCCAGGCAAAAGGGAATT
>JBDKUE010000118.1:0-41094 GCA_039679855.1 Syntrophomonas sp. | reverse complement strand
GATTCAAGGCCGTTTTTCTTTTCAAACATATTTACCGTCTTGGGGCCGGGAACCTGTATACTTATTGTAGCGTCGATCCCATCAGATAGTTTGTAGACCGGGGTTGACAATGCTTTATGAGAATTCGAGAGGAGCATTTTTCCTGCATCTGTTTGAACTCGGAGTAATATTTATCAGTATTGTAGTTGAAAACATGGGTGTGCCTTTGCCGGTTGAAGCCAGCTACCTGCTGGCCGCCAAACTGATTAGAGACGGATGTTCCTATACATTTATGCTCATCGTGCTGACCGCCGCCCACCTTACCGGCAGTATGTTATCATTTGGCATGGGCTGGTGGGGTGAAGGATGGCTGACCAATCGCCTGCAAAAGAGGCCCGGTTTCATGAAGGCGAGCAAGGCGATTCACAAATGGTATGCCGAGCACGGCAAGATCACCATCTTTGCCACCCGCTTTATCGGATATGTGCGCCCCTGGTCGTCTCTGGTGGCCGGTTTTGCGCATATTGATTTTGGCTCTTTCGTATGCTGGACCCTGGTCGGCTCACTTTTATTTAATATAATCGTTATGATTTTCACCCACTATCTGTTGAACTGGTGGTGTCAATTCGGGATCGTCTTCAAGATTGCTTCGGGCGTCATTCTGGTTATTTCATTCAGCGCTATTTTTGTTGTGCATCATTTCTGGCAGAAAAGCTACGAAGAAGACGATCAAGAATGAGGGGCCCTCTGATTCAGGCAGAGCAGTTCATTGTCCCGCAATGAAACTCGAAACAGGGGCAGTAAAAAAGGATTGCGCCGCTGGCTTCGGTATTTAAGAAGAGCGGAGCGCTTGGCCCGGCAGGCTTCCGGAGAGAGGACTATCTTATGCCATTTATGGTTGCCGGGAATAGAACGAGGCGGCCTTAAAAGATTTGAGAAAAAAGCCGGCAGCTGAAAAAAGTTATAGTGAATGAGGTAGGCATAGGGCAGAACATCATATCGACTACCGTGCTTTAGAGATTGCTCGGCACACCTTCCCAGGGCGGAGTGATCTTTGTGTTTATCATAGGGATGGGGGTAGATTATGAGGTCGGGCCGGTAGTGATTGATCTCTTGTTCCAACTGAACCACAATGGCTTCTTGATGAAGCTGCAACGAACCGTCCGCATATCCCCAAAACCGCAGATCCACTTCTAAGATTCCCAACTCCTGGCTGGCCGCCCTGAATTCCTGATAGCGCAGGTCGCGCAGGCCCTGGTGGTTGCCGTCACTTACCAGGATCAAACGCACCCCAGCTCCGTTTTGGCGGCATAAATGAATATACCCGCCGATTGCCAGGCTTTCATCATCGGGATGGGGAATAAACACCAGAACCTTTTGCCCACCTTTAGGTTCTGGGGCGTTGGGCAGGCAGGTGAATTGCTTGCCAGGCATGGTGTTGCGTACGAAATACAACCCGGCCAAAAGAACCGACAGCAGTGCGGCGGTCATAAACAGCCCAACGCTAAGCGATGGCATACATTGCCAATCCTTCATATATGTGCTCAATTTGCTGCATATTCAGGTTTATGTCATGTTTGAGCACCAGTTCGATGCTGTGCATACCCATCTGCTGGGCCAGAGCCGGATTGTCGAGAATCAGGCCGACTTTGCCGGCCAGATCGTGGTGATCGCCGGGTCTGAACAAATAGCCGTTTTCTCCGTTGGCGACCAGTTCGGGAAGTGCTCCCGCGGCGGCTGCAACTATCGGAAGACCGGCGGCCATAGCCTCCAGGGTTACTATGCTTTGCGTTTCACAGCAGGAGGGAATCACGAAGCAATTGGCCAGCTGGTATATCCGGGGCAGTGTTTCATCCTGGTGGTCGAGTTGACCGCAAAAAGTTATGTAGTCAGCGAGGCCGCTCCGGGCGGTTTGTTTCTTCAGCCGCTCCAGAAGGCTGCCGCCGCCGCAAAAAACGAAATGGGCGGGACGCTTGTTCAAGATCGTTGGAGCAGCTTTCAAGAGGGTATCAAGGCTTTTTTCCCGGTCAATCCTTCCCACATAGAGAATGATCGGCAGATTGGGAAGGCCCAGACTGGTGCGGGTAGAATTAGGAGCCTCATAGGAATAAAACCTCTTCAGGTTGACCCCGTTGGATACCACCATAACCGGCGTTGTTACGCCAACTGATATCAGCCAGTCTTTAACCAGTTCACTGGGACAGACCACATACTGGCAGCGATTGTAAAAGTCCTTAAAGTACCTGGTCAACTGGGCATTTGAATAGTTTTGCAGGGGCTTCAGGAGATTTAAATAGCTCATGATGTAGTCAAGAGTAAAATGATGGCTTATTACAACCGGGACGCCGCACTGTCGGGCAGCCTTGGCCAGGCAGGAACATATGGAAGCTGGATCCTGCAGGTGAATTACATCAGGTTTCCAGGCCCGTACTATGCCCAGGATCTTTTTATAGGGATGCATGGTGACCCGAAAACCTTTGCGAAAGGGATTGCGAATGGAGGAAAAGCGATAGACGCTAAACCCCTCGGGGTATATTTCATGGCCATTGGCAGGCCGAATGGAGGGGGCTAAAACCGCAACCTGGTGTCCCCGGTAGGCCAGATAGGAAGCCAGGTTCCGGGCGGTTACAGCTACTCCGGACACGTTGGGGTAAAAAGATTCTGACCCAATAAGTATGCGCATTGGTAATACCAACCTTTCATAAATTTTGGCAGAATTCTTTTTATTTATAATAACATTATTTTATTAAATCCAGATTAAAAAAGAGTGTACTATTTCTTAACCTGTACTCCAACTATATCAACTATATGGCCTTTATCTACAAACAAGACCTGCCTTTAATTATTGCCCTGTTGGGAGGGGTAAATGCCTGCCCCAAAAGCGTTTTACCCCACAGTGGCCAGCTGTGGGGTAAGATACCAAAATGCAGCAACATTCGTTATACAAAACAAGGATTCTAATATTATGGCGAAACCATGATGAGTCTATTTGCTTAGACTTTTGGGCGCTTTCGGCTGGTATACGAAACATGGAGTTGCCGTTGATAATTCATACCTGGCGGTTTTCTTTAGAGCTGAACTGGCGGCAGTGATAACGAAGTTCTTAATTCCTTTCATCAAGTTGCCTCCTTTCAAATTTTCTCTTTTGAGTCAAATTCGGAAAGTCTGGTTATCCTTTCCCTCCTTTCAAGGTTCATATAGAATTGGCTGAACTGATCTTTTTTCTAAGTGGAGATAGGTCTGCGATAATGGGCGTTATAGACAGCGCTTGAACAAACGCTCCCCAACCGACCGTCGGGGCATAAACAGGCGCATATATAATGAAAGAGAACGATAAAGATAGCCAGAAGATATTTAAGGCCAGCGCTTTGTTGCGCAATTCTATCCGGTGTTCAAATGATGTTATTGGTTTGTTGATTGTATCGCAAGGGGCGTATAGATATGTAAGATATATGCTTGCAATAAATAGGACGGAGTTTATCAAGGCCGTGTAGTGATAATAACTGTACCTGGCTAGCAAAGCGATAGAAAGTATGAGTATGGAAGTAGTCCAGAAGCATTTGGTATAGGTGTCTTGATGGAATCCCCCCGCATAACGCCGTATAGTCGCAAAAACGACTGAACTCAATAAAGCTTCCGCCAGTATACCCATCAGCCAGGCTACAGAATAGATAAATACGGCTTCAATAATGGTGCCTATAATTACCTGCAGAGCATAGTAATAGATGTACTTATCGGTATGGTTTTCATTCATCTTAGTACTGATATAACGGGCAATAGCGTAGGACACCTTTTTAATGCTCCTAGAATTCATACCTTAATTAACTCCATTTCTTTTTGATAATGAGGCCTAATTTAGATTTCCATAAATATACATAATTTCCTCCATAAATGTAAAAAAAATCCAGTAAGTCCAATCCTAAATCCTCGCCTTTAGGGGCGCTTTTCACGCACTTATATTGGTAGCTCCGATTTCACCAGGCTTTCGGGTATAATAAAAACAAGTAAACCTTCAATTGAAGGACGGTGTGACGATTGCGCTGCCTTATCCAGGGCATCAGCCACGATGGGCAGGGTGTGGGCCGCATAGACGGTAAAGTAGTCTTTGTGCCCGGCGCCCTTCCCGGTGATGATGTTGAACTGACCATAGGGGTAGAAAAGAAGAATTACCTGCGGGGACGGTTATGCTCGATTATTGAGCCAGCTCCGGAAAGGGTCAATCCACCCTGCCCATATTTCGGACAGTGTGGGGGGTGCCACTACCAGCATGCCAGGTATGATCTGCAGGTGGATTTAAAAACCCATGTTGTAGAACAAACCCTGCAGCGGGTAGGGGGCGTTGATGCAGATATACTGCCCTGTGTTCCTGCTGTCAGGCCCTGGCGCTATAGAAACAAAGCTACCTGGCATGGAGCAATGGTGGACGAGCATTGGAGATTTGGTTATTATCGGGGCGACTCCAATAACATTATGGACATCGACAGATGCCTTCTGGTTTCCGATGCCATGCAGGAAACAGGGCGGGCCCTGGGCCGAGCGTTAAAAGAGTTAAACCCTGGGAAGCCGGGGGAAGTAACGGTTCGCGAATCGACCAGTAAAGAGATCATGACGATTGTAAGGGGAATAGACAAGGAAGCGGCCATGAAACTCCGTCTCCTGGCTGATGAGTTGACCGACTCCTTCTATTTATTTGACGGAAAGGGAACCCATTGCCTGAAAGAGGGGAGGGCATTTGAAGAACGGATCGCCGGGCTTCGGTTCGGATTATCTCCGTTGTCGTTCTTTCAGGTCAACCGGGAACAGGCTGAAAAGTTGGTGGGAATGGTTAAAGAAAGTCTGGAACTGCAAGGAGGGGAGCAGGTATTGGACGCCTATTGCGGGGTGGGAACCCTGGCCTTGAGTTTGGCTGGATCGATTAAAAGAGCAGTCGGAGTTGAGTCCTTCCCAATAGCGGTAGAAGATGCCAAGAAGAACGCCCGCCTCAATGGAATAAGCAACTGTCGCTTCCTGGCCGGTCCTGCCGAGCAGGTCCTGCCCACATTAAGTCAGCGCTTTGACGCTGTTGTCCTGGATCCCCCCCGAGCAGGCTGCCAGCCCGCCGTGATCAAGGCGGTGGAACGGTTGAAAATCCCTAGAGTTGTGTATGTCTCCTGTGAGCCGTCCACTTTGGCTCGCGACCTGGGCCGATTCCAACAGGCCGGCTACCGCGTCAAAAAAGTACAGCCTATCGATATGTTTCCCCAGACCTATCACGTTGAGACGGTAGTAAAGCTATATCGGGGGTAAAGAATGGTAACTAGTACATTCCGAAATGAAACTATGTTTCCAAATACGTGAAATAGGGTTGGGGTCACGTGGGGGAACACAGAAATTAATTATAACTATACATTAAGGGGCATCTGCTGAAAGGCAGGTGCTTTTTCTATAGCTGGGAAGCTTGTCTGAACAAACGAAGGCTATTATTTTATAAATATGGAAAGTTAGCTTGCCATTACTGCTTTACGGTGATATTATTGAAATGGAAAGTAAACTTTCCGTAATAAGAGGTGATAACTTGAAAAATAGGCTTGAAGAAATTCGAAAAAAAAGAGGTATAAAGCAAGAAGAGCTTGCTGATATTTTAAGGGTTTCAAGACAAACAATAGGTTCTCTTGAAAATGGGCGGTATAATCCGTCAATAATCCTTGCTTTCAAAATCGCAAATTATTTCAACATGAGTATCGAAGAAATCTTTATTTATGAGGAGGAACAAAATAATGAAGAAAAATAGGATTTGGCTATATGCACTTTTATCAGTCATGGGTGCGATTTCGCTTTATATTGGTGGTTTTGTTTTGAATGAAGAAAAACTAAAAATGATTTCTGGTTTATGCATTGGTTTAGGGTCAGCTGTATTTTGTCTTGGAATAGGTAATTTTATTGGCGCACTTATTATTTCGGAAACCAAAAATGAAGAAATGACACGCCGAAAAAATATTGAAGTAAATGATGAGCGAAATACGCGGATTCGCGAGAAAGTTGGAGCAAAGATCAATCAATTTGTCATTTATGTCATAACAGCTATCGTTTTAGCTCTTGGTTTTATGGGTGTAAATAAGGTTATCATTATTATGATTTCTTCTGTGTTATTATTAGAGCTTGTGCTGGCAATAGGATTAAGTAACTATTATTCAAAAAGAATGTAAATTATTTTCGTAATTTTCAATATGAAGGTTTGAGTCTTATCTTTTAAGTCACATGGCGCACTTTTCTTACTGCATAGTAAAGCAAAAATCAAAGCAATTGAATATAAATATATATTAATGGAGTGGAAAAACATTCTAAAAATTTAATCTCGAACTATATATGGACGAAGGTTTTAATTATGATATCTATTAACGCTGTACAGGATATTATTTCTCAAAATAACCCCAATGGATACTATTCCGTATGTAGGAATTATGAAGAATCCTACTGGAAGCATATCCCTGATTGGATTTTAGATTTCAGTAGCAAAATCAAAATCAACAATATTCTCGATATTGGTTTAGCATATGGAACTCTGGCCCTATTTAGCAAACTTAATACTGAGGCAAATTTATATGCTGTAGATCATATCAAATATATAAGCCATGACTTACTTGACAAATATGCTATAAACTATAGGACCAAAAATATCGAAACCGATGATATCATTTTTGACAATGGTACCGTCAATAGTTTTTCGCAAATTTGATTTGCCACCTGGCTGCTGCCAGTTATCCAGCAACTAAGTTAGCCGATTCTTTTTGCATTTCTTCTAGATGTCTCATGCTCATATATCGTTTGGTCCCCCAGGCTTTGCTGGCAACGTGCCTAAGTCTGGCACATACTAACATTAAAGCAGAATTGCCATCAGGGAACGTTCCTACCACCCGGGTTCGCCTACGGATTTCTCGATTAAGCCGTTCAATTACGTTATTACTGCGCAGTTTAGCCCAATGGGCATAAGAAAACTCCATGTATGTAAGGGTTTCTTGGATACCATCCTCTATCTTTTTAGCTGCTTCTTTCAGTTTCATTTATCGAAGCTTGGCTGCCACAGCTGCTGCCTTTTATTTAGCGGTTGCTTTATTTTCCTGAGCATGTATGGCTTTACGCATAGCAGCGACTTCCTTCATTTTGGAGCGAGGGGTTACCGAGAATACATTACGGTAGAAATGGACTGTACATCGTTGAAACTTGGAGTTGGGGAACACTTCATTTACTGATTCCAATAGCCCGATACACCTATCGCCGATAAATAGCTGAGCACCTTCCAGGCCACGCAGTTTGAGACTTTTTATGAACTCCAGCCAGCTAGCCTTATCTTCCTTCATGCCCTCAGCGGCCCCGATCACTTCACGATAGCCATCCTCGTTTACGGCCATGGCTATTAGGATAGCTACGTTCTCATATTCGCCGCCCCAGTTAACTTTTTTCAGCAAAACGAACTTGAAAAGCTTTCACTAGAGGACGGAAAAGGGAACAAAGCTAAATTAACCAAACAAAAGGATAATGTAATAAAGGTTGAATATACTTCTACAACGACATTATAATCAAAACGGAAAAGCATCTGCTGGGAGGCAGGTGCTTTTTATATGGCGGTAAAATCACTAGATGTAGGTTCTATTGACGTAATGAGAGCACGAGGGTAGGATAGGATTACCTGCCCAGGATATGATAAGGATGGCATTTCGAGCAGGCCTGATGTAGGCGAAATTAATGACGAAAAATAGGAGAGTAAGTATGCCAAAAGCGCGAAAGATGTTAAGTGACTGGAAAGTACAATATATTAGGTCGCTTATGAATTTAATTGAAACACAAAGCAAGGCAACGCTTGCGGTTTGGGCGGTTGATTATGCAGAGCGGGTTATATTGCCCCTCTGGAGCAAGCAATACCCAGACGATCAACGTCCACAAAACGCGCTGAATGCCGCTCGGGAATGGTTATCGGGAACAATAAAATTGCCACAGGCGAAAACGGCAATCCTTGAGTGCCATGCAGCAGCGCGAGAAGCAGACGGGAATCCTATTGCACAAGCTGCCGCAAGGGCGATTGGCCAGTGCACGTCGACCATTCACTCCGCACGGCATTGCATAGGGCTTGCCTTCTACGGTGCGCTTGCGGTAGCCTATGACCGGCTTGGAACGGACGCTCCGTGGGGACAAATCGAGCAAATCGCCGCCGAGGAGTGCGGACGTATGCTTAACGCGCTGCGTGCCGTTGCCGTGGAGAACGAGCCAAACCCGGCGAAAATCGATTGGAAATGCTGATATTTAACACACAATAAAGGGACATGGGAAGGGACACGGGGACGGTCCTTTCGACACCAATTATAGAAGGAGCTATACTGAAATAAACGTTTCTGGGGGATTATTCAGTGGCAAGAGTGCAAAGGGAGTACAGTCCAACGGGTTGTTATCATATCATGATGCGGGGAAATGAACGAAAAAGTATTTTCCTGGATGATAACGATCGCCAGCGATTTCTTGATACAGTATTAAAGAAGAAGCATGAATTCGGATTAGTGGTTTATGGTTATTGTCTGATGGATAACCATATCCATCTTATCATGCGTAACGACCGATATAATATATCGACTATTATGAGGGGTATAGCTACAAGCTATGCCATGTTTTTTAATATTAAATACAACAGAGTAGGGCATGTATTCCAAGGTAGGTTTAAAAGTGAACCGGTGGTTGACGACCGTTATTTATTGTCTGTACTTCGATACGTTCACAATAATCCTGTTAAGGCTGGAATAGTTGAAAAGCCTGAACATTACGCATGGAGCAGCTATTACAGCTATATATCTCCCGAGGAAATTAAGCTGGGGGATGTTAGGAGTGTTTTGGAGATGTTCTCAAGCAATTTAGAAAAAGCAATTTATGCCATTGTAGATGGAAGAGGAGAATATCGTAATTTGATATAACAGTTGAATGAAACAATCGGGTTAAAGCTCGGATGCAGATCAAAGCTGCTTTGAATTTGTACCGGAGGAAGTAACAAGTGAACATTCAGATATTTGGCGTCAAGAAATGCTTTGATACCCAAAAAACTGAACGATATTTCAAAGAAAGAAATATCAAATACCAATATATAGACCTTAATCAAAAAGGTTTAAGTAAAGGTGAACTTGAGAGTGTCAAAGCTTCTGTAGGACTAAATAATTTAATTAATCAAAAAGCTAAGGATTATAATAAATTGAATTTGAATCGAATCGGAAGCACTAGTATGAGAGAAGAAATCCTATTAAATCATCCTATGCTATATAAAACCCCAATTGTACGTAATGGCAGGTTGGCTACGGTAGGTTATCAGCCGGAAGTGTGGAAAGAATGGGAATAGAAAAGAAATTCTATAAATAAACCATGAGCATTTAGTTTTAAAACCTTGAAAAAGTATTGACAAAAACAGAAGGGTAATACATTATCTATTTAGATAATGTATTACCCTTCTCGCTGAAATGCTATCTACAGATAATTAAGGTGGTGCTATTTTGGATCTGAAGAAGACTAATTCAATTCCTGATGAAGCGATGATTTTTGCTTTGCTACTAATAACTTCTAATAAGATGAACACACTTCTTGAGAGGGAATTTAAGGAATTTGATGTGACAACCAAGCAATGGTTTTTATCCGAAACTATTAGAAGTCTATTTGACATCCCGCCAACCCTGAAAGAATTAGCTAGCGAAATGGGGAGTTCATATCAAAATATTAAACAAGTAGCTTTGAACCTCCAGCAGAAAGGTTTATTGAAGTTAGAAAAAGACAAAAAAGATGCAAGGGTTACTAGATTGAGGTTGACAGAGCAGAGCTATGACTTCTGGAAAAAAACAGATCCAAAAGGCTCAGTTTTTAGAGAAAACATGTTTAAGGAGATGAATAAGACGGACATTGCGGCGACAAGAACGCTGCTCGAAAGAATACTAATAAATCTAACTGAAATTGAAAATGCGGCTATTGGAGAGACAGAGGATACTTAATGCAATCTGGCCACTGTTCCCGCCTTTTGAGTATGTGCGGTTTAAATTGGGGGTATTGACAGTATGAAAATAGGTAAGTGGTTGATAATTGTGGCTATTATTGCAGTTAGCATGCTATTTGATATCGCCCTTCATCTTGTAACAAGCGTATACAGCACTATGCCGGATAATCCAAATTATAGCATAGTGGCGAAGTTGCTTGGGACTGAAACTACCGTCTCTCTTTGGGCCTTACTCTCTTTTTCCGGCGCTGCTTATGTTTATTGCCGAATCAGAAATACGATTCCAGGAGAGGGTATAAGAAAGGGGTTGCGGTACGGGTCTGCCATAGCGCTGCTCTGGTTGTTTGCCATGCTGGAGGGGGTACCCTTATTTGGTAATCCAATAATTAATGAATTTATGGTTGGCCTCAGTGATGCGCTACCTGTTTTTATAATGGGTATTCTCTTAAGTTTACTAAAAGCTGAGCAAGGAGAAAATTCTGCGGTAGAGCCATTTACTCTTGGACAGAAGATGATGGTCATATCCGGTTTCACAGGGATATTCCTAATTGGACGGTATGTTGCATATTTCACAGGAGTGATCCAATCAGGACACCAAATAAGCCCGTTTTATACATTTTTATGGACATTGCTTATGGGTGCCTGTATTGGGGTAGTATGTATTTTGTTGGGGAATAGCGTAAATATTTTGTCCTTAGAAAGTAGAGCAGCAAAATTTGGATTCTTAATTTTTGGAGTTAACTGGGCTGTGTTCCTTATTTTTATGCCCTTATTGTTTTCCGGCTATTTAATCGACGTTTTGTCTAGAATCATTATAGACACCCTGCTTGTAACGGTTGGATACTATTTAACATTTAGTCCAGGAATGAGTTCCTTAGAAAAACGAATGTCGAAAAACCTGGATTATTAAAATGAGGTACAAGCAAATGCTTAGAATTTTTAAATGGACTAGAAACTTTTGCATTGGTGGAATTGTAGTATTCCTTATACTATTGGCAATAGGATTTGTTTACGAAAGGCTAGCCGAATATTCTGACAGCAGGAAGTACCCACCGCCGGGAAGTATAGTTGAAATTAATGGGCATAAAATGCACATCTACACAGAAGGAAGTGGAGACTCAACTGTAGTTTTTGCCTCCGGTTTCGGGATTCCTTGCCCCTATACGGATTTTTATCCGCTGTATAGTGAAATATCAAGGCATGCCAAAATAGTGGTTTATGATAGACCAGGGTATGGATGGAGCGAGGTGTCTGCTGATTCCAGAGATATTAATACTATTGTTGAAGAACTGCATGAGCTTCTGGAAAAATCTGATCAAAGGCCCCCCTACATACTTGTAGGGCACTCACTTGCTTCATTGGAGATAATAAGATTTGCTCAGCTTTATGGGGATGAAGTGAAGGGAATCGTTACTATCGATGCAGGTAATCCAGAGTTCTATGCAACAGAAACTTTAAGCGACAGCGCATTATCTTCTCTCAAGCTGAAGTCCATTTTAAACAACCTGGGAGTTTTTCGGATGTTGTTTGATTACTCTCCCAATTTTTATTCGGCAGCATATGCTCCAAGAAATAACCTCGCATTAGTGCCTGAAGAATTGAGAGAGATTGATAAGGCTATGTATTTAAAGAACATGGTTAACAAGAATAAGACCGATGAAGTTAATAATATGAAAGTAAATGCCGCCACCGTAGTGCGGGAGGGTAGTTTGCAGAATATACCCCTAAGGATATTAACCTCCGAAGCAGAAGGGGCGAATGAAAAGTGGAGAACAAGCCAGGTGGCTTTTAAAGACTGGTCTTCTGACAGTACCCAAACGATCACGCCGGGTACGAACCATAATATGCATCAATATATTCCCGATAAGATTGTTGCTGAGATTATTTCATTATTACATGGATATTCGCGCCCATATTAATCTGATCCCATAAGTAGTACCTCAATTGTACATAATGGCAGGTTAGCTACGGTAGGTTATCAGCCGGAAAGAATGGGAGTAGAGAAGAACTTCTTTAAGGAATAATAAAATATTACCCAATAAAGACATCTGCTGAAAGACAGGTGCTTTTTATTATCCAGGCAGTTTTCTATTAATGAAAGCATTGATTTATTATTTATTCATGGTTAAAATGGCAAAGGTAAACTTTTAAGCAAAGGGGATAATGAAAAAATTGGAAGAGGAAAACAAGAAAATGAATTGGGCCGGGTTTGTAGAAACAACAATCGTTAATTTTTTTCAACAAAACGAACTTGAAAAGCTTTCACTAGAAGACGGAAAAGGGAACAAAGCTAAATTGACCAAACAAAAGGATAATGTAATAAAGGTTGAATATACTTCAACAACGACATTATAAACAAAACGGAAGAGCATCTGCTGGGAGGCAGGTGCTTTTTAATTTGGGTAAATATATGGAAAAGTAGATAAAATCATATATATGGTATAAATTGTATACTGATTGACTTCTATGGAGGTATAATAAAGGAATAATTTGAAATGTATTAAAATATCAACAAAATGTAATATAAATGGGGCGCATTTATGGCAGAAATCGATGTTCACATTGAGAACGGGAAAACGTCTGATTGATCTGGGCAAAAGAAATAGACTAGTCCCGATGATAATTATTTAAAAGGAGGAGAATCCAGTGGAAAATGAAATGAAGAATAGAGCGAATGGTGCAACTACAGCGAATGCCTGCCAGGGACGGGATACGATTGAGCGACCGACAAAAACCCGCATTTCGCTGCTGGATATATCCGAACTATCAGAAGATCAGCGTGCGCTGGCTGGTATTGGAGCATCGAACGTTCTTTTAACGCTTGCGCACCGTGGAGACTTGATGTCGGCTTGGCTTGAATTCGGAGCGCATCTCATCAGTGGAGGTCGGGTGCCCATGCGAACCCGCGAATTGCTGATTTTGAGGGTTGGACTTCGCTCCTCTTGCGAGTACGAGTGGGCCAACCACGTTCCCGGAGCCCTTAGTGCGGGCGTGACCGCTGCCGAAATCACATCCCTTGCGCACGGCACGGGCTCTTGGTCCGAAGCTGATGCGGCGGTGCTAGACCTAGTCGATGACCTCTGTGCAGACAACTGTGCATCACAGAAAACATGGGAGGCACTGACAGCGATTTACAGCGAGGGTGAAATCATCGAATTGCTAATGTTGATTGGCTTCTACCGGATGAATGCCGGATTCCTAAATTCGATAGGGGTGCAGGCAGAGCCTGGACGTCCCCGACTCGGCCAAGGTATGTCCTACGAGCCTCCCGTGCCAACAGTAAGGATCTCCACATCTGGAGAACTGTCAGAGGCGAAACCGGAGGGGACATGGCATCTAAAATTTTACCACCCCGCCGGGACGCAGGAACTAGACCTCGAAATCATGACGAAGAAGGGTAAGCTGACCGGCTCAATTACAAATAGGGCATTGAGTGTAACCGTGCCGATTTCAGAGGGGTCTATACTTGGACACCAGGTGACGTTCACGACTATAGCGACGAAGCCGATTCCGGCAACCATAACATGGGATGGGATGATCGACAAGGACTATATAGCGGGAACAGCCACCGTCGCAGGCGTGGGTTCATTTCCATTTGACAGCACAAGGAGTCAAGGGGACGATGTGCGGCATAAGGCCTGATAAAATATGGTTCTATTTTTATGTTATTGCCAATATTGGGGGCGGATTAGAGTAAAATATTCATGGGTCATGATGCGTCTCTATTTATACTCGATTCGCAAAAATAAGCCGCTAAATCGGGAATTTAGGGTGAAATACTATGGATAAATATACAGGAGAAGAATTAGAAAAAGCTCTACAAATTGTTTCTTCAGCTATCAGTAGATGTGAAAAAACGCAGCCCAAATTTGCAGAGGGTACCTCTCAGCACACCCTCCTTAAAAACAGGATAAAAGCATTGTATATTTCAAAATCATTGATAACAGATGAAAATGTTATGGACAAATTTACAAAAGAAGAATTGATAGAAGCACTACGACCAGTAACTTTAATTATCAGCAAATGTGAAAAAGCACAGTTAAAATTTGCAGAAGGCACCTCTCATCACACCCGCTTCAATAACATGATAAAAGCAATGCATATTTCAAAATCATTGATAACAGATGAAATGAATAAAAGAGATTAAATTCAAGTTTGGCGGTCAGATTATGAGCAGCCGGGTATCAATGTCGGTCGATTAGGGTTTTGTTATTTTCCGTTTTAGAACATTATTCCGCGCGTGGTAAGAAAAGCATCCTTCCCACCCGGCGTATAAATTCAGTACCTGCTCGGCAAAGTCTGATAAATCCTTTTCTTGAGGGGAGGCAAGCGGGTTAAAGCTCTAGCTAGTAAAATAATGACATGATTGCCATTCTGCTGAATGATTATACATCGCCTGCCAACTATTTGCCATCAAATAAATTTCCGAATATGATTGCGATTGTCTCAATTTAATGCAAAGCTCAGGGTTGCACCGGGGTTGTCCCCGGTGCAACTTGCCGTATATATATACAGATCCCTTCATATTTAATTTTGCTTATAGTATACTGATCAGTAGCTGATCAGTATGGGGATTAAATTGAAGAAAGGGTGGTTGCAGTGAATCAAACTCGCGTAGTAGTGTTGAACGAAGTAAAAAAAGGGGGAACGGGTGGTTGGAACCTGTGCTTTCAATGGTGCAGGTATGAGTTCGAAGATGGGATGGAGGAAATGGGTTACAGGTTCATATGGCGGAGGCCGGACGGAAGCCTCCAAGCAGCCCGCGGCCAGGCGGCAATACCTTCCACGGCAGATATTCTAGAATTGGTCAGCAAGGCTATTAGAGAAGGCTGGGGGCACTTATCACCTTTCGCTTATAAAGGACAAGCTGCCGATTAACATACAACTATGGTAATTGTTAATATCGCTACCTGACTATAAAAAGCTCGGGTTATATGATCTGGGCTTAATCATTTTGAAAAAGGAATGAATAAAACAAGTCCTCATTTGAGGAACCTTATGAGTTATGAAAGTTGCCCGGATGCAAAGGGACTGATCCAGGCGAAGGATTGATGCGGAGCGGGGGCAATTAATTGAAAAAACAAAATGAGTTAAAATTTTTCTTACGACAAGCCTTTTAAATTTGTTAGAATTTAGAAAGAGGATATTAATAAACAACATATAGCTAGACTATAAGGGGCAAACCTTTTTTGGACCGTTTCGCTCATGATTGGTGTGACGGTTTTTTAATTTGAAAGAGGCAGAGGCTATGCAAGCGAAAAATAACATCGAATTTCAAATAAATGACTTCATTATTTACGGCAGCAACAGTGTATGCCTGGTGAAGGATATTGGTGTTCCCGATATTCCCGGTATAGAGCTTACTAGAAAATACTATTTTCTCCAGCCGCTTTATGCTGAAAAAAGCATCATATATTGTCCGGTTGATAACCCCAAAACAGTCATGCGTAGAATCCTTACCAGGGAAGAAACAACGGAGCTTATCAGGCGAATTCCGTTTATCGATACCTTATGGATTGACAATGAAAGAACCCGTGAGGAACAGTATAAAAAGGCTTTACGCAGCGGTAGCTGTCATGAATGGATACGAATCATTAAGACCTTAAATATTAGAAATGAAGAACGGCTTTTAAAAAAGAAGCCGGTGAATACATTGGATGAACGGTATCTGCGCATGGCGGAAACGTTTTTGTTTGATGAACTGGCAATTTCGTTGGAGATGTCCAGGGAAACGGTGGAAAACTATATTATCGAACAAGTTCATCAACTGGGAAGTAAATGAGCAGCTGGAGGGACATTTAGATTTAATATTTAGAAAGAGGTAAAGGCAATGAATAGCGAAGATCAAGTAAGACTAATTGATGATTTAATTAATGAAGAGGTTACGCACATAAAATTCGGAAGGGGCGTAATTCTGTCGACTGCCAATAGAATAATCCGAATACAATTCGATGATGGAAATGAACAGAAAACATTCATCTATCCAGATGCTTTTGAACGATTCTTAAAGTTCCACAATCCAGTGTTGGATGACCGGGTTCAGAAGGAATTGAAAGTTAGAAATGATAAAATTGCCCTGGAAAAAGAGAAGGATAGAATTGAGGCCCAAAGACGAGAAAAAGAATGGCAGGCAATTGTTGAGCGGAAAAGGCTGGAAAGTAAGCGTATAAAGGAAAGCACCAGTAAAAAAACCAAAAAGAAATAATCTAATTAATACCGTGAAAAGTTTCGTCCGAAAGAGAAAAAGGAGATTAGTCCATGTTCAAGGTAAATGATTATGTGGTTTACGGCTTAATGGGAATATGCCGGATCGTAGATATCGGAAAAGATGAATATAACATCGGGGATGAAACCGAATACTATGTTTTACACCCCCTTAATAGCAAAAATATGACAATAAGGGTTCCTATAAACAATTCTAAAACGATGAGGGCAACCGTTACCAAAAATGAGGTTTTATCGTTAATAGCGACGATGCCGCAAAAAGAGACTATTTGGATAGATAATGAGATGCAGAGAGCCAATACTTATAAAACTGCTCTTAAAACGGGAAAGCCCGAAGAATATATTAAAATTATTAAAACATTGTATCTGGAGAGAAAGGCGCGCTCCTTAAAGGGTAAAAAGCTAACCAACACTGATGAAGATATATTGAAAACAGCGGAAAAACACTTGCATGAAGAATTTGCCATGGCTTTAAACATTGCTACCAGCGAGGTAGTACCCTATATTCTGGAACATATTCCCCAAAGCCGGGAGAGTGTAAAATAGGTTTCATTTCATTGGCGTGATTTTAGTATTATGATTCTAAAGATGATTGAATGGGGAATTTTAATATAAAGGGAACCTGATAGCGGGTAAAAAATGGAGGCCTGAAGGAATATACTCTCAGGTCATAGTAAGGTTATAGAAGGATAGGAGAACAATCTCTTTTAGTTTCTTATTGAGCTGCCCTACCAGCTGCATTTCACTCACCTCGGGATGGTGCCCGTATATACCAATCGATCGGCAAATTACTCCAAATAACGCGCCTCTACCTTAATATGTAATCCGTGATAAGCAAAATTCTCTGAAAAACAAACAAAAAAGAAGGAAACATATGGAATGTATATTGTATTTACTTATGAATTGCTCGTATAATGTCGATAAGGGTATTGGGAATGACGAGTGGATGATTCTGGTTTGCCTATGAAACCACTTTAATTAAACCGGGGAGGTACCTTCTTGAATAAAAAGAACACCATCAGGCAATCTGCCAGATCAAGGGAGCTTGAGGAACAGGCATCTCCAAAAAAACACAGCAGCAAAACCGAGACTACCCCGCGATTAGTTCTACGTGGTGAATCCCCTTTTCAGATACAAGACGATATCCCTAAAAAACCAATAGAATTGATCGAAGACACGTTTTTAACGACTTTTGACAGTTTCCCAGATCCTATGACGATAACGGACTTTCATTCGGGAGTTTTTGTGGATGTTAACAACGCCTGGGTGGAAACCACCGGTTACCAAAAAAATGAGACTCTGGGACGTTCTGTTGTGGAAATGGGCGTCTATTTACGCCCGGAGGAAAGAACCGCCTTATTGAGAAAAGTGGTGGAGAACGGTATCATACAGGAGTTGGAGACGTCTTTTAGAATAAAGTCCGGAGATATTAAGGACGTTCTAACTTCGGTTCAACTGATTAACATAAACGATAAAGCTCATCTTATAATGGTTCACAAAGATATTACCGAACGCAAGCAAATGGAAAAAAGGCTGCAGAGTTCGGAGCAGAAGTTTTCCACCGCTTTTCGCAGCAATCCGGACTGGATAACCATTTCCAATATTAAAGAAGGCCGCTACATTGAAGTTAATGACGCTTTTTTGACAACTACCGGTTATACCCGTGATGAAGCCCTGAGATGCACTATTAAGGATTTGGGGATATGGGCTTTCCCGGAAGAGCGGGACTTGATGATAGCGCGTATTCTGGAGCGTGGAATTGTCCGCAACTTTGAGACGGTGCTGAGAACAAAATCAAAAGAGAGCCGCAATTTTCTCATCTCTGGCGAAATCATCAACATGGATGGAGAACCCCACCTTATTATCGCCTGTAAAGATATTACCGAGCAGCGCCTGACTGAAGAAAAGCTGCGTAAAAGCGAAGCGGAGCTGCGCACAATTTTCGAAAATGCCAATGGGATAATCTACACCTTGTCGCCAGAAGGGGTATTTATTCTGGTTTCCCGTGGTTGGACCGAAAATCTGGGGCATGAGGTTGAATTTGTACAGGGAAAGAGTTTTGAGCTTTTTGTTCATCCCGATGATGTCTCGGCGTGCAGAGATTTCTTGCAGGATATAGTTGTTTCCGGCCAACCGAAAAAAGGGGTTGAATACCGGGTAAGACACGTTGATGGGACCTGGCGCTGGCACACCTCCAGCGGTGCGGCTGCTAAAGACGGCTCCGATATATATTATGTAGGACTGGCCGTTGACATTACCGAGCGCAAGCAAGCTGAAGAAGAGATAAGGTACTTAAGCTTTCACGATCGGCTTACCGGTCTTTACAACCGGGCCTATTTTGAAGAAGCGCTGCGGGGGATAGACCCCGCCCGGCAGCTGCCCATCAGCCTTATTATAGGGGATGTAAATGGTCTGAAGTTGATAAACGACGTCCTCGGACACTTTGAAGGGGACAGAGTATTAAAAACGGTTGCTGACATCCTGGGGAAATCGTGCCGGCATGAAGATGTAGTCGCCCGCTGGGGTGGGGATGAATTTATTATCCTTCTACCCAAGTGCGATGCTGACCAGGTGTCCCGGATTTCCGATAGAATAAGGACTGCATGTACAAATGTCAACGGCCTGCCGATAGGCACCAGTCTATCAGTAGGCCTGGCAACCCAATACGGCCAGGATCAGGATACAAACCTGCTGCTCAAAGAGGCCGAGGATAAGATGTATCGCAATAAGCTTTTGGAGAACCGAAGCGCCCGGAGTTATTTTTTAAATTCCCTGCAAAAGGTGCTCTGGACTAGAAGTCATGAAACTCAGGAGCACTGTGAGCGCATGCGGGAAATGGCGAAAAAACTAGGGGCGGCAGTGGAGCTCGCCGAAAGTGAAATGGATAGTATAATGCTTCTGGCCGTACTTCATGATATAGGCAAGATCGCCATACCCAATTCTATTTTAGAAAAGCCAGGCAGGCTCTCTCCGGAGGAGTGGGATTCAATCAAGAAACACCCGGAAATCGGCTACCGAATTGCTCTGGGTACGCCGGAAATGGCTCCCATTGCCGAGGCCATATTACACCATCACGAACGTTGGGACGGCACTGGCTACCCCCTGGGGCTCAAAAATGATGAGATACCGCTTTTATCCCGCATCATTTCCATTATCGATGCCTATGATGTTATGCTGTATGGCCGACCTTATCAGGAATGCATGACTGCGCAAGAAGCACTTGATGAAATAAAACGATGTGCAGGCAGCCAGTTTGATCCCTACCTTGCCAGTATAGCGGTGGAGGTATTGGCTTAAAACATTTGAAATTGTCCCACAGGTGCCGGGAATCGCACATAAAACGTAGTCCCTTCGGGCCCGGTCTCGAAATCAATCCTGGCATTATGTCGGGCGGCTATGCTATAGCAGACCGCCAGGCCCAACCCGGTCCCTTTGTCTTTGGTAGTGAGAAAGGGAGTTCCCAGCTTATCTATCAGTTCTGGAGCCAGGCCATGGCCTTGATCACTTATATACAGGACGATGTTATTAGCCTCCAGGGCGGTTCCTATCGTAAGTATACCTCTGGGCTGCATTGCCTCCAGGCCATTACGAGCCATGTTGAGGATTAACTGACGAATTTCTTTGGCATCAATCAAAGGCATGGGAGGCTTGCCCAATTTTAGCTGAACGTCCTTTTCCTGATAATTGGCGTCGGCCTGAAGCAGCGGGTAAAGTGATTTTACCACTTCATCGAGGTATTGGGACTGGAGGTCGACTCTTTTGTCCTTGGCCATACTCAGGTATTCGGTGATTATTGCATTCGCGCGGTCGAGTTCTTCAATCATCAGGTCAAAAAAAATAAGGTCGTCTAAATACTGTTTCTTGCATTTCAACAACTGCAGAAAGCCCCGTATGGCAGTCATGGGATTACGGATCTCATGGCCGATGCTGGCTGCCATCTCGCCGATGAGGTTTAAACGGTCAAGGCGGGACATATCCTTTTCCATTTGCCTTCGCTCGGTAATGTCAATAAACATGGTAATAATACAGCCCACGTCATTGAGTATTATAGGCTCCATCGAAAGCAGCACCAGCTTATTTTTACCCTGCTTGGTTCGGTAGTAAAATTCTATGTCTTTAACTTTTTCGCCGTTTCGTAAACGGTTTACTACTCTGGCGCGGTCGTTTGCATTATACCAGAGCTTCAATTCCAATGATGAGCAGCCGATCATTTCCTCGCGGCAATAGCCTGCCAGGTGTAAATAAGCATCGTTGATATCTAGGAATACTCCGTCTTTTTCCGTGGATATGCTCATCGGTATGGGGCTCACCATAAACGCTTTGCTAAAACGTTCTTCCGAAAGGCGCAGGGCTTCTTCCGCTTGCTTACGGTCAGTAATATCGCGAATAGATTGAATGGCTCCTGACGGGTTCCCCTGGAGATCATAAAGCTTGGATGCAGAACCCCATAAATACGCTCCTTTCCCTCCATAGGTTTTAGGCACGTTTACCTCACCGGACAAATTGTGGCCATCATGACCGATATTATCGTACATTTTTTGTATCGTATGATGCTCGCTGTCAGGCATGCGAGCTAAATCGATAAGAATGGGACGCCGTTCCCCATAGAAGGGTATGGCATATTCGTAGTTTCCTTTGCCGATTATCTGCTCTTTGACTATACCCGTCATATCCTGCATTGCTTTATTCCAAAACACAACCTGTCCAAGCGAATTGACTACCAGGGTGGCGTCGGGCAGAAGTTCGATGACCTGTTCCATCTGTTGTTGGGATTCTTTGAGGGCTTGTTCCGCCAGCTTTTGCTCGGTAATATCCCGGTTGATTTCCAAAATTGCTATGGGCTTTCCGTTTTTATTTCTCTGCAACACCTGATTGCTGGAAACAATAACATTTCGGTCATCTTTGGTAGTATGCACCAGTTCACCTCTCCAGGTTCCCAGACGAAGGAGTTCTTTATGGGATGATGCAAATGATTCCGGGGGCTCCTTGAGGAAGAATTGGGCTGTTTGTCCGAAGGCTTCATCCTTGGACCATCCGTATAACTGCTCCGAGCCGTTATTCCAGTAGGTTATACAGCCTTCCAGGTCACGGATCATTATGGCATCATGGGCTATTTCAATTAGAGCGGCTTTTTGCTGGAGCTCTTGCTCCATAAGTTTGTTATCATGAATATCACGCAGGTAAATGGAAACTCCATCGCGGAATGGATAGACAATAACATCAAACCATCTCTGGGTCACGGAGCAGAAGTTTTCATAACGCTGGGGCTCTCTTTCCTCAATTGCCTGGCGATAAATTGGAATAAACTTGGGCCAGAACCTGGGGATTATATCGTTAACAAACCTGCCGATCACATCCTTACGTTTACCTAATATCTTCTCAGCTGCTTTATTGACATAAGTAAAACGCCAACTACTGTCAATTGAATAGAATGCGTCAGTGAGGTTTTCAAGAATTTCCAAATATTCTTTTTCTGATTGGCGCAGGGCCTTTTCTATTTGCTTACGCTGCGTATTGCTCTTCTCTAATCGGTTATTATATTGTTTGTATTGACTGAAATTTAGCTGTGGTTGTTGATTCAACTTATTGATGTTTACCAGTTCTCCGACAGCTTCCTGTCTGCTCGGCTGCTTATCGTACACTTTGACTCCCTCCAACCAAGGAATTGCTCTTCAGAAATAATTTAGCATAGATCAAATATGACGAAAGTCGAATTTACATAATAAGGATTGGATGCGCAATTGAACTATTTGCATCAGAAAACGGAAAATAAACAAATTAATGTTTATTGATATTGAGAATATCCATGTTTAGGGAAAGTAAGGGCCTTTTCGATGGGAATTCTGATGGATCAAAGGGAATAATATCTTGATACAATTTGCACAATGTGACTTTATTATATGTAAAACTCTGTAATCTGCAGTGAAAGTCTATCATTTTATTGAAAAATCTATTATTGGAAGGCCAAGTTATGAGAGGAGCGAAAAGGAGAAAAACATTATTGAGGTTTATTCTATAGTGTAAACAGGTGAATTAAATTGTAAACGCATATCGCAACCAGGGCAGATGAAGGTATGGTAACGACCCAGGCCAGCAGGATCTGGCTGGCGATATTCCAGCGCACTCCTTTGAAGCGTTTGGCGGCCCCCACCCCCATTATCGATGAAGACACCACGTGGGTCGTGCTGACCGGAAGCCCAAGCAAACTGGCACCCCATATGATAGCGGAAGCCGTAAAGTCAGCCGCAAACCCGTTAATGGGCTCGATGCGGAATATTTTGCTGCCCATGGTGCGAATGATCTTCCAGCCTCCGGTCATTGTGCCTGCTGCCATAGCCAGGGCGCAGCAAATTTTAACCCAGATGGGCACATTAAAACTTCCTATCAAGCCCCCACTGATAAGCACTATAGTGATTATACCCATGGATTTTTGGGCGTCATTTGAGCCATGGGCAAATGATGCCATACAGGCGGAAAGCATCTGCAATTTTCGAAAACCGTTGTTTACCCGGTAAGGAGACTTATCGGAAAAGAACCAGAACAGCACCGTCATAACTATACTCCCTATAATCACTCCCAAAATCGGGGATATGATCAGGGCGGCAAAGATCTTGCCAAAACCATACCATTTAACTTGCTGAATACCAAAAGAACCGATGACGGCTCCGGTAAGGCCACCGATCAGGGCATGGGAAGAACTGCTGGGGATGCCGAAGTACCAGGTAAACAGGTTCCAAAATATAGCGGCAGTCAGGGCGGCAATTAAAACGATCGGGGTGACCACTTCGGGGGCTACAATTTCCTTTCCGATAGTGGCTGCTACTGCGGTGCCGCTCAAGGCCCCTAAAAAGTTCAGACAGGCTGCAACAAAGATTGCTGCCCGCGGTGAGATGGCCTTGGTAGAAACTGAAGTGGCAATGGCATTGGCTGTGTCGTGGAAGCCGTTTATAAAGTCAAAGATAAGCGCTAAAGATACTACCAAGACGACCAAACCGATGCTAAACATTTGACATCCACCTCCTTTTCCCTTTCTCTCTATGCTAATTCTACAATTACCGCTCTGAATTTAGGTTAAGGATATGTAAAGTTTATGTAAAGACAGTGTTAAGATTCTTCCGGTGAACCATAGTACTCTGTTCAACCCATACGAAATGGGATAATACGGAGGTTAGGTACTAATCTACCTATGGTCTTTATGTCTTGAATAATGGGGGATATGTACTCCTTGTTAATTTGCTCCTGGATATAGGATATCTATTCGTATATAATTTGCTTGACGGCAGCAACATTCAAAGACTTTTATTGGAGTATATAATGAAAGGCCATTATCGAGCTCTGGAACGGATGTACTTGGAGGCCCCTTATAATCAGGAACTCTACGATGACACCACAATTAAAATTTCCCGTGGAGAGGCGATTGTAACCACCCGGGTGCAAGAGCGGCATTTTCACGGTGCCGGCGCCATGCACGGGTCCGGCTATTTCCGGGTGCTCGACGATGCTGCCTTTTTTGCGGTCAATTCGCTATTCGACGATTATATGGTTTTGACGGTTTCATTTGAACTGCGCCTTATGAGGCAGGTCAGCTGCGGCATAATCAAATCCGTGGGACGCTTTATCAGGCAGGAATCTTCTAAGCTCTTTATCGCGGAAGCTACGGTCTACGATGAGGCCGGGCGGGTGATTGCCTCGGGAACGGGCAAATTTATAAAAAGCCAAAGACCAGTCAACAGCATACCAGGCTACCTGAGTTGAGCCTGACTCCTTTTATATCCCGGTAATTCAGCAATAATCTCGTCATGTCATGCGATATTTCAATAAGACTATAAAATGGAACGGGTGGTACTTGTGACCCCGGGAAGCAGGGTGTTGCGCCCTGCTTTTTATATTGAGACAACAGCCAAATAACATGTTCACTAAGTCGATTGCGGCTATAATTATATATATGAACCAAGACGAGGTGCTTCAGGAATGAGTATTGAAAACCGGGGAATCGATGAGGGGCTTTTCAGACGCTTGTGCAATTTTTGGGCAGCGGCTCCAACCCACCAAACGCTGGATGTAAAGCTGAACTATCTGGGCCCAGGAGAAGTGGGTATTAAAATCAAGCCGAATATTGGATATACGACGGTCAAAGGCAGGGTGCACGGTGGAATAATAGCCACTATTGCTGACACCGCTATGGGCTGGGCCATCCTGAGTTTGGGGCGCAACTGTGTGACGGTGGATATGTATATAAATTATTTCAATCCTGTTTTCTGGGAAAATGAGCTGATAGCCGAAGGCAAAATTGTTCACTCCGGCAACAGAACGGTGGTTACGGAAGCCACCTTGAGCAATGAAAATGGTGACTTGATCGCCAAGAGCAGGGGCACTTTTTCCCTTAAAAAGGGCAGCATCCAGGAAAATAACCAGTGCGATTGAGAAGCATAGCTGCCCTGTGCAAGGGGAATTAATTGCATGAAATGACAAAAAAAGTATAGACCGGCAGCAACGGTTTTTAAAATTTCCTGCAAATTATTGATAAATCGCTGTATGTCGCCGTATAATTTTGTGTAGTGTTTAAAATTAATCACAAAGTGCGGCTTAATAATAACATAAACGGAGAGGTAGAACGGGAGGACGGATTTAAATGCCTATTACCGAGTTTTTGTCACGCAATGCCCAGTTGTATGGAGAGGAAATTTGCCTGACCGAGATCAATATGGATCTTCAGGAAAGCCACAATGTCACTTGGTTGGAGTATGAACTTATTGAGAACAGTCCGGCCGGGGAATACCGCCGGGAAATGACCTGGTGCGTTTTTGACGAGAAAGCCAACCGAATGGCCAACCTGCTTATCAAACGGGGAATTAAAAAAGGTGATAAAGTAGCTATTCTCTTAATGAACTGCCTGGAATGGCTGCCGATCTATTTTGGAATATTAAAAGCCGGAGCCATAGCGGTTCCCTTGAATTTTCGCTATACGGCCGAGGAAATTAAATACTGTTTGGGCCTATCCGACAGCATCGCCCTGATATTTGGCCCCGAATTCATAGGCCGGGTTGAGTCTATTTACAATCAGATACCCCGGATAAAGACCCTCTTTTTTGCGGGAGAGGACCGTCCCAGCTTTGCGGAAAATTATGATCGCCTTTCGGCCAATTGTTCCTCCCAGTGTCCCAGAATCGAAATATGTGATGAGGATGATGCGGCCATATATTTCTCTTCCGGGACGACCGGATTTCCCAAGGCCATCCTGCACACCCACCGCAGCCTGATGTCGGCTTGTTATACCGAGCAAAACCACCACGGCCAAACCCGGGATGACAACTTTTTATGCATTCCGCCCCTTTATCACACCGGGGCCAAGATGCATTGGTTCGGCAGCCTCCTGTCAGGAAGCAAGGCCGTTCTGCTGCGGGGCGTGCGTCCGGAGTGGATATTAAAAACGGTTTCCGAAGAGAAGATAACCAATGTCTGGCTTTTGGTGCCCTGGGCTCAGGACATTTTGGACGCCATTGAAAGCGGGAAGGTGAACCTGGAGGATTACGAGCTTTCTCAATGGACGCTTATGCATATTGGAGCTCAACCGGTTCCGCCCAGCTTGATCCGCCGTTGGAAAAAATATTTTCCCTACCACCTCTACGACACCAACTATGGCCTGAGCGAATCCATCGGTCCGGGCTGTGTCCACCTGGGGGTTCAAAACATTCATAAGGTGGGGGCGATAGGGATTCCCGGTTACAATTGGGAAGCTAAAATCGTCGATGAAAACGGTCTTGAAGTTGAGCAGGGACAGGTCGGTGAACTGGCGGTTCGGGGACCAGGGGTCATGAAGTGTTATTACAACGATCCGGAGGCCACAGCCGCGGTGCTCAAAGGAGACTGGTTGTTTACCGGGGATATGGCGCGTATAGATGAAGACGGGTTTATATACCTGGTTGACCGTAAAAGGGATGTAATCATAAGCGGCGGTGAAAATATATACCCGGTGCAAGTTGAGGATTTTCTCCGCGCTCATGATGCTATCAAGGACGTAGCGGTCATCGGTTTGCCGGACAGTCGTTTGGGTGAAATAGCGGCTGCGATTGTGGAATTGAAACCGGGTTATGAATGCACTGAAGAGGATATACAAACATTCTGTTCTTCCATGCCCCGCTACAAGCGCCCCCGGGCCATTATTTTCGATGATGTGCCCCGCAACCCGACCGGCAAGATCGAAAAGCCGCGTCTGCGGGAAAAATACGGGGCAGCCAGTTTAGTGGCGACTCAAACGGAAACCCAACAATTAATAGGGTGATAAGACATTTTAAGCCGGAACTGTTTTAAGAACGTTCCGGCATTTTGCTGCTACGGAGCTTTTATTGTTTACCCAGGATCCGCTGCATAACCCTCTTTAGCAAGGGCTTCTTGACGGGGGCACTCTGTTCCTGAACTACTTTTCGATGGGGTTCGGTTGGCACCGGCTCAGGCTGATTGGGTGGGGACGATACCACTGGTTTGACCCTGGCCGGCTCAGGCTGCTTGGGTGGGGACGATGCAGCTGGCTTGACCCTGGCCGACTCCGGTTGGCGTTGCGGGGCGGAGCGCACTGCATCGGCATCTTTGGTGCGTGCTGCAGCAGGTTCGGGGACCGGTTTCTCTCTATGGCGGGGCTGCTGCCCGGCCGGCTTCTTGCGCCTGGGTCGGGACTTCTTTTTAGGCTCGTCTGCGGAGCCGGTAGGGGAGTCTAAACGGGGAGCCGCCACCCTTTGGGTCTGTATCCATTTTTCAGCTTCGGCCCGGTTACGGTTGAATTCAGCTTCCGAAGGCCATTCGGCTTCTTCAATCATTGCCCCAATGTGCTCTTCTATTTCATAAAGGCTCATTATATCATCGCTGGTGACCAGGGTAATGGCTTTCCCACCGTGCCCGGCCCGGCCGGTGCGCCCGATCCGGTGAATATAGCCGTCGTTCTCCAGGGGAACGTCATAGTTGATAACCAGGGACAATTCATCTACGTGAATACCCCGGGCAGCCACATCGGTTGCTATCAACAGGGGAAATTCGGCGCGCTTAAACTGCTGAATGGTCTTCAGCCGTTTAGTCTGGGGAATGTCTCCGTGCAGCGCTTTGGAGGCATAGCCCTTTCTGGCCAGGTATCCCTGGACTTTATCGACTTTTATCCGGGTGTTGCAGAAGATCATGCAGCTCTCCGGACGCTCCATCAGGAGGATACGATTCAATTGCGTAATCTTTTCGTTGTTGTTCACCCGGTAATAATACTGTTCGGTAGTCTCAACGGTGGCGGTCTTTGACTCGATCTCGATGGTTGAAGGGCGTTTCATAAAATCGCGGCAGATCCTTTGGATTTCGGTGGGAATGGTGGCCGAGAAAAGGAGGGTCACTCGATTTCTAGGTACCGTTTTGATAATTTTAACCACCTGGTCGATAAAGCCCATGTCCAGCATGCGGTCCGCTTCATCGAGGACCAGAAAGTGGATGTGCTTGGTTTTGAGATTGCCCTGCCGGATGTGATCAAAAACCCGACCCGGCGTTCCCGTAACAATGGAAATACCCTTTTGCAGGGATTCGATTTCCAGAGCCATGTTGTGCTGGCCATACACGGCCGCTGTCTTGTGACTGAGGTTTTTGGCCATCGATTTCAGATCGTTGTCCACCTGAACGGCCAGTTCGCGGGTAGGAGTGAGGATAAGGCACTGAGGTCCTTGGGCCTGGGGATCGGTCATTTGCAGGATGGGCACTCCAAATACGGCGGTCTTGCCACTGCCGGTTTTGGACTTGACGATCAGGTCTTCTTGATGCAATACATGTGGTATTGCCGTCTGTTGCACTTCCGTAGGAGCTTCAAAGCCCATCGCTTCCAGGGCTTTTAAGATAGGGGGCGCAATGCCCAGATCACTAAAACTACTTTTCATGGTTCACTCTTTTCATTTGTTTGATGTTCGACATTATAAATTCCGTACGAAATTTATCTACATTACCCTGTTTATCTTGCCACATGAATATGACAAGGTCAAGAATACCACCTATTTAAATGAGTTTGGGGACGGTTCTTCAACTCATTTAAGGGCATTTTTAAATATCTTCGATATTGGTTTGGTACAATAAAGATAGGAGTGAGTTATAGAACCATCTCTCAACTCACTGATTGTTACCCTGATAAAAAACGTCTAAATAGATGGGGGTGATGTTCAATGAAGCGTTTGAAGGAAGCTGTCCTCAAGATGGTTCAGGCTATTGCCAGGGCGGTTCTTCGTTTTCCATTGACCGTCTTATGTCTGATCATGGCCACCGCACTGACCTGTTATATGATTTCCCTGCACAAAACTCCCGAGTTGTTTATTCAAAAGTTGATGTTTACTTTTCTAATGGGCTCATTTATAGGGGTAAGCGCCCAGTTTGCCTGTGAGCGTTTCCCGCGCTTGGCCAAAATTAGGTGGGGTGTCTATGCGCTGTCCGCTCTTTTGACCCTGGGTTATTATTTTATAATATCCCCGGCACCGGCCATCGACTACGGGGTGGGGGCGCGTACTTCGGTGGCCGTATTTTCGATGTTTTGTGCCTTTATCTGGCTGCCTTCCTATGGCGGTAAATTCAACTTTAACAGTGTGGCCCTGGTTCATTTTAAATCCTTCTTTACCTCGGTGCTCTTTTCCGGGGTGCTGGCTCTGGGCTTGACCGCCATTTTGCAGGCCGTCAACATTCTGCTGTTCAGGATAAACAGCGACTGGTTCGGCTACACTCATGCGGTTGTCTGGATCCTTTTTGCCACCACCTATTACCTGGCCCTATTACCCCTGTTCAATTCGGAAGAAGAGGCCGACCGGCTGTATATCGAGCAAGCCAATCATTACCCGCGGGTTCTGGAGATATTGGTTTCGTATATCCTGATTCCCCTGATCACCGCCTATACGCTGGTTCTTTTGGCTTATTTCGTCAAGATCGGTATAACCAGAAATTGGCCGTCAGGTCAATTGGGCCCCATGATACTGGCCTATTCGGCCATTGGGCTCATTGTCTATGTACTGGCCAGCCGGTTGGAAAACCGCTTTGCCGTTCTCTACCAGCGCCTATTTCCCAAAGTGCTGATCCCGGTTGTGATAATGCAGCTCATCTCGGTTTATATCCGCTTGAATGCTTACGGGTTCACGGAATCCCGCTATTATGTGGCCTTGTTCGGTGTATTTTCAATAGTGGCGGGTATCGTGCTATCTTTGCGCCCGGTAGCCAGAAACGGCCTTATTGCCTTATTGGCCGCCGGTTTTGCCATCGTTTCTGTCATACCCCCGGTCGACGCTTTTACCATTTCGCGCCATAGCCAGATAACCCGGCTAGAAAGCATGCTGCAGAACGCCGGGGTTCTCATTGAAGGTAAGATCATTCCCAGGGCGGATGTTGATATGACCTTGCGCCTGGAGACGACCAGTATTTTAAACTACCTGGAGTACAGGAGATACCTGGGCTCCCTGGCCTGGCTGCCCAAAGATTTTCAAACCAACCGGGACATGCAAAAGACCCTGGGTTATGAGCCTGCCTATGAAATGATGGGAGGAATGCAAAACTTTTTTGCCAACCTGAACATGGAGAAGCCGATGGATATAAACGGTTATGATGTTATGCTGCAAGTCGAAGCCAACCGGGGGATGGAGCAGAAGAAAAGCAACGTCTATGACTTCGCGGTGCGCGGTGCCAGCTACCAGCTCAGGCTGGAACGACTCAATCCTAAGGAAGTTCGGGTATCGGTTGCCACGGCTGCTGGAGAAGAATTGGCGTCTACCGGACTCTACGATTTTGCTAGCTCCATAAAAGGAGTGAGCAACCGGCCCAAGGAAGCCCTGGATGCCAGTGAACTAACTCTGGATGCCGCCGGCAATGGCTGCAAGCTGCGCATTATATTTCAGAATGTAAACGTAGTATATGGTTCCGGCGCTGATGCCGGGGCTGATTACATGATGTTTATCTTGATCGGAGTGCCTCGTTAGCAGTCACACTTTGTAGGGACTTGCCGTAACTAATCAGGTTATCAATAACATTTACATGAGATTTCAAAAATAACAGTTAGCCAACCAGCGGCCGCACTTTTGGAGTGCGGCTTTTTTATCCCTAATTTTCGGCACTGCTATTCCTGAAAAATTTTAATAAACCTCTAATTTTCACTTCAGAGTAATTTAAGGCTGGTTTTATATTATGAAATCATGATAAGGCACAATTGTTGTTACAGCATCCCTAAATCTTTACCGGAAGGCGCCCGGGGTCGACTGGCAGGGGTTAAACGGTCAGTGCCTTTAAGACAAAACGAACCATGAAAAACAGTCCTGAAGGTGAATAGAGGAGGATAGTTATGAGCACCGTCAAGCAATCCACCCCAAGAGCAAATAAAAAACAAGGTAAAAAGACTGCTTTTATAGGCATTACCTTTGTACTTGTAATCACCCTGCTTCTTCTGGCCAATCGATACCTGGTCGAACATGTGCAAATTGCTGCAGGGGCAACTTCATCCAACGCCGTCGCCGACGCAACCTACGCCGCCGACCAGTGGAACTACGCGAGTGACAGTAAAACCATATCCATTAAAGAAGCCACGTCTGGTAATGGTCAAAATAAGGTCACTTATTATGTAGCTGACGTAACGGTTGATGATGCAAGTATTCTACAGTCGGCTTTTGCCAAGAATGAGTATGGAACCAATATCATTGAAACTACATCCCAAATAGCCGCCGACCATAATGCGGTCCTGGCAGTTAATGGCGACTACTACGGATTCAGAGACAACGGCATTTTAATCAGAAATGGACAAATATACAGGGATTCACCGGCCAGGACCGGTTTGAAGATCTACCAAGACGGCAGTATGGAGATTTACAACGAGACCACTACAAGCGCCCAGGAACTCTTGAATGAAGGGGTATGGCAGACGCTCTCCTTCGGGCCGGCCCTGGTGGTTGACGGCCAGGTCCAGAGCAATTTCGATGACGTTTCGATAGATAAGAATTTTGGGAATCGCACCATTGAGAATTCCAATCCCCGCACCGGCATCGGAATGATCGCCCCCAACCATTATGTGTTCGTGGTGGTTGACGGGCGCAGCAGCGAAAGCCAGGGAATGACTCTCTCCCAGTTCGCCCAGGTATTTGCCGACCTCGGATGCACCGAAGCCTATAACCTGGACGGGGGAGGATCGTCCACCATGTACTTCATGGGCAAAGTTGTGAACAATCCACAGGGTAAAAATCAAGAAAGGGGAACCAGCGATATAATCTATGTTTGATAGATGCTGGCACCAAGCTTATGAAAATTCTAATTCCAGCTTATGAGCCCGATAAACGCATGTTGTATTTAATAAAAGAGTTGCATGAGAAAACCTGTGACCAGATCATAATAGTTGATGATGGCAGCGGTCCGGCTTTCCAGAAAATTTTTACCGCGGCCCGGGAGATGGGATGCATCCTGTTGCGGCAGGACGCCAATCAAGGAAAAGGGGCTGCTCTGAAAACGGGCCTACAGTATCTATTGAGTAAGGGCGAATTGGAAGGGGTAGTGTGCGCCGACTGCGACGGACAGCATTCGGTTTCGGATATAATGAAAGTTGCCGCGGTCACCAGAGAAAAACCGGGCCACATTATACTGGGCTCCCGGCAGTTTGTCGGGGAAGTGCCCTGGCGAAGCCGTCTGGGCAACACCCTGACCCGCAGCATATTCACCCTGGCCACCGGTTCTCGAATCTATGACACTCAGACTGGCTTAAGGGGCTATTCGGCCGGCATGTTTAATTGGCTTCTCCAGGTTCCAGGCCTCCGCTACGAATATGAACTGAACATATTGTTAGAGGCCCAACAGGACGGCTATCCGGTCTATGAGATTCCCATTGCCACCATCTATGAGGATAACAACCAGTCATCCCATTTTCACCCCTTGTTTGATTCGATTCGGGTGTACCTGCCCCTGCTCAAGTTCAGCGCCTCGTCAATGGCCGCAGCCGGCATCGACTTTGTAATGCTTTTGATTTTGCAGATGGCTTTCGGCAATCTGCTGGTTTCGGTTGTCGGGGCCAGATTGGGCAGCTCGCTGTTCAACTACCTGTGCAATCGCTACCTGGTATTTAAAGAGGGACCCAGGCACAGTTGGAGCAGCCTGCTACGTTATTACTCCCTGGCTGTGGCTATATTGGCGTGCAACCTCTCAATGATGTGGCTGCTGGTCAATGCCCTGGCGGTTCCTCTTATCCCGGCCAAGCTGTTGACTGAAGGTACTCTGTTTGCTATAAGCTACTGGGTGCAGAAGAAATACGTGTTCCTGCAGCCGAAAACAAGACAAAGCATACCCATACTCCAACATGTGGTAAAATAATTCAAGGAAATAACGTACTTGTAAGGGGTGTTGGTATGAAAGCAGGAGTAACCGTCAGGTCGTTTATGATATTAGCAGCTTTTTTCATTATACTTCTGAGTCCCGGTAAGGCTTTCGCAGACGACTTTTCCATAAATGTGTCCGACCCTGACCGGCCCGGCCAACAGGGTTACGAGGGCTCAACTATCAATTCGGCGCTTTCGGTGCCATCAATACATTTTGCGGACAATCAGGTGTTGGGAACCTTACGCATAACGGGCAAGAAAGGGATCAATGTACCGCTCTGTGAGGGTAATAAAATTATGATTACCCTACCTCCGGGATCTTGCTTCATGAGTGCTCCGAATGCCGATAATTACCGAAAATATGTAAAATGGCCATCGGAAGTCGATGGCATGAAGAATCAAATCTGCGATGGGGCAGGGAAACCAGGTATAGGGTTTGTCTCCGGAACCCGACATTCGTTGGTTATAACTGTAGATAATCTGGATCCCTCAGGGAAGACTACGGTAATAGATTTTGTTTTCGATGAAAAGGATTTCAGTTGTATTCGAGTTTCTGCTCTATATGAAATGACAAATGCTTACCAATACAATTCGGATGCCATTACTCGTGCCGAGTTCTTTCAACGTTTAACCGAAATATCTTTGCCTTTTGCAACTTCGCCGGTTAGATGGGACAACTCGGGATATACCGAGAAGCAATTCCCTGATCTTCCTGCCAATTCTCCCTATGCAGGCAATATCAGCATTCTATCAAGTGCCGGATTAATCACAGGTTATCCTGACGGAACCATTAAGCCTATGGATAATATAACCAGATTGGAAGCCGGATGCCTTTTAGGCAATCTGTTTCCACCCCGGGAATATCCGATCAAATGGTCAGACGTGCCGAATTGGGCTAAAGGGGTTCAAACTGTATTCTCAAAGGGCATAATGACCGGCTATCCGGATGGAACATTTAAACCCGATCAATACCTGACTAAGTCTGAAGCCTTGATTATATTGCAAAATACCCTGGAAGCATACTAGCAGACAGTTAACCATAATACACATTGGAGTTAACAGCCTATTAGTACTCCAGCTATTTGCGTCAAGCAGCCTGTGAAATCTGCGCCGGTTGGAACACCGGCATCTCCCTTCTCCCTCATGAACTAAAATACTTCACTGTCCGCGCGCACTTTCTTAAGCAAAACCGCGGTGGATAATTAACCTCCATAAAATGGGTTCTCTTAGTGATTTCATCCCGGTCCAGGCTGGGCTATACTGAATATATTGCTTTCGCCAAGAAAGCTTAAG
Organism: Syntrophomonas sp.; assembly: GCA_039679855.1. GTDB lineage: Bacteria > Bacillota > Syntrophomonadia > Syntrophomonadales > Syntrophomonadaceae > UBA5314. Next base: position 7,266 of record JBDKUE010000118.1, on the reverse strand, counting down.
CGCTTTCCAAGAAACCAGTGCTATAATCGAGTGATCTTATTTGCAGGCAGCATGAATATAACAGATGGTTGGTGTTTTCATGGACAAACCGGTACTGCAGTTGACAGGTATATACAAGAAAATTAGAGGAAGAGACATCTTGAGGGATGTCAATTTGTCTGTCTTTCCAGCTGAGATTTTCGGATTCCTGGGGGCCAACGGGGCAGGCAAGACGACAACCATCAGGATTATTGCGGGCCTCATTAAACCAGACCGCGGGAAGGTTGCGATTGGCGGCTTTTCCCTGGACCATGATTTTATTAAGGCAATGTCACAGGTCGGCTGTATTATTGAAAGCCCGGATATGTACAAGTTTTTAACCGGGATGGAAAACCTGCAGCAGTTGGCAGCCATGAGCAGCCGGGTAACGCAGCAGAGGCTCGACGAAGTAGTGGAGATGGTTGGACTTAAGCACCGGATAAATGACCGGGTCGATACCTATTCACTGGGCATGAAGCAGCGCCTGGGAATCGCCCAGGCGGTAATGGGACGGCCCCGGCTGCTGATACTGGATGAGCCTGCCAACGGCCTTGATCCGGCCGGTATCGCTGAACTTCGTCAACTTTTAAGAAGATTGGCTTACGAGGAGGATATGGCGGTTTTAGTCTCCAGCCACATCCTGGCCGAAGTACAGCAGATGTGTGATACAGTCGCGATAATCAGCAAAGGTGTTGTCTTAAAGACATTGAAAGTAAAAGAACTCGGAAACGACGTGGTTGTTGAATGGCAAGTGGACAAGCCGTTGCTGGCCATAGAACTGCTAAAGGGGAACTGGGACATTGCTGCCGAGCAGACCAGAAAAAACCGGGTCAAAGCGGTTATAGAGCGGGTGATGGTGGAAGATATCAACCAGACCTTTATTAATGAAGGGCTCAGGCTTGCCTACTGCGAAGCCCATGGCAGCACCCTGGAAGATCTGTTTTTAAACCTGACCGGAGGTGTTGAGATTGTATAGGCTGGTCCAAAATGAAGTCGTCAAGATGCTGAGGAAGAAGCGACTTTATATCGTTTTGGGAATCCTTCTCATCATGATATCCGCATTCGCTTACGGCCAGTATCATTCCCTGGACCGGACCAGGGAACAACTGGCCAAAAGGATCGGCATGACCGACACTGGTGACTGGCGAAAACTGGCCGAGCAGCAGATTATCGATATGAAGAACCGGCTGGACAGCCACTATATGGATGAAGAGCACAACTCAACCACCCGCGTGCGGATGGAGCAGCTGCAATACTATCTGGATAATAATATAAACCCGGTTGACATCTCGGGTGCCAGGTTCACTACTAGATTCATCGAGCAGTCGATATATCTTTTCCTGCCGCTTTTAATGATCCTGCTGGCAGCGGATATGGTGTCCGGGGAACTGGCGGGCGGAACTGTCAAGCTGCTTCTTACCAGGGGGGTGCCCCGTTGGAAGGTGCTTCTCAGCAAATACATAGCCCTGCTGCTCCTGGAGCTCAATGTAGTATTTTTTACCCTGTTGATCTCAGTGGCGGTGTCGGGGATATTCTTTGGTTATGGCGGCTGGACAGAACCGGTGGCGACCGGATTCCAGGTTGCGGCCGGCAAGCTTATTACCTCCAATGTAGTCAATGTGCCCCAGTGGCAGTACCTGCTTATGGTGTACGGCCTGGCTTATTTTGTCATGGTAGTGGTGGGCACGGTTTCGTTCATGATCTCGGTTTTGGTGAAAAGCACCGCGGCTTCCATCGGCATTATGCTTTCAACTTTGGTAAGCGGCACATTTTTGAGCAGCTTTTTGGCGGATTGGACCCTGCCACGCTATCTATTTATGGTGAATATGAGGCTTACCGATTATATATCAGGTTCATTGCGTCCCATAGAAGGGATGAACCTGACCTTTTCCCTGACCGTACTGGCAGCCTGGATGGTAGCTGCCATCGTAGTAAGCTTCTGGTATTTTACCAAACGGGATATTCTGGTGTAGATGGGAGAGATTTAAGTTGCAGAAACGCTATTCCTGGTACGGTATTGTGGCTATTGCCTTATTCTCACTGATATTTACCTTATTTGGATTTGTTCAGACCATAAGATTTACTACCGGTTCACCGGTTTCTCAAACCGCAACTGCTCCCGGGACTGCTGATAAACCCGTAAAGGAAGGCAATATAATAAATGTTTTTATAATAGGCGATTCAATTGCGATGGGGATCGGGGATGAAAAGCTGCAGGGAATCGGCGGTTATTTGAAGGACTTGATGAAAACTCAAACCCCCAGGGATATTGTGGTTGACAATGCGGGTATAGACGGCTTAAAAACAGCAGAACTGCTTCAATCGATAAAAAGCGGTCGAATGGATAATGCCCTAAAATCCGCGGATTTCATAGTAATCTCCATTGGGGGAAACGATCTGCGGGAAATACAAAGACTGACCGACGTGTCTCGTGAAGCCGCCTACCAGGAAAAAAAGGCGGCCTATCTGGCGGGATTAAAAGAAACAACTCAAAAAATCCGCGCCCTGAACAAAAACTCGGTGTTGATTTTTATCGGACTGTACGATCCAACTGGACAGGACAATGCCAATGAAAATGCGAAGTTTGTGAGTGAATGGAACTATCAAACCCAGCTGCTCGTCGCCGCGGACCAAAAGGCGATTTTTATACCTACTTATGATCTGTTCAAGCTCAATCTTGACCGGTTTATGGCCGCAGATAAGCTGCATCCCAATTCCACCGGATACCAGATGATTTCATACCTTATTAGCAAAGATATTGAAAATATGCTGGGCCAACTTTAAGTATACAATACAGCAATTAAAGCTGTTTTAAGAAGTTAAAAACCCTTCATTGTGACAACTTCGGCCAGGGGTCGGCGGCTGGTGCGCAGCCGGTTGTGGATTGATCCCGCGTCTCCATATCCCAGGGCAATACCCACGACAATGGCCAGTTCCTCCGGGATATCCAGGGCATCCCGAATCATGTCCGGGTATTGAACCAGCATGATAGCCGGGGCGGTGTCCAGACCGCGATCTGCTGCTGCCAACATGATGCTCTGGCTGAGGGCCCCCAGATCATACATGGAATAAGCGGTCAGGCTGCGATCCATACACAGGTAAACAACCACCGGGGCGTCAAAAAAGGCAAAATTGCGTGCAACTATTGATTGAACGATATTATCCTTGTCCAATTCCTGGGACAGAAGCGCAAACCGTTCTTTGCCAACCGCATCATAGCGTTTTTTCATCGCTTCAGGCCAATCCTGGGGAATAGGCAGGTCGAGTTTTCCCGCCACCCCTTTGGAAAAGCGCTCCAACGAATCCCGCCGCAGGCTTTCCAGGACCTCTCCACCGGCCACATAGATCTGCCAGGGCTGGGTGTTCCCCCAGGACGGCGTCCGGTTGGCCCATTCCAGAATCTCCTTAACAATCTCGGGACTCACCGAATCCGGCTTAAAGGCACGGCAGGTATACCTCTTGATCAGAGCTTCATGAACATTCACGATATCGCCCCCTAAAATTATATTGATCTTTACGGCAGATCAAATGGTCTCTAATAATGGTTAAGATTATGGATGGAATTGCTGCATTGTAGGTAGAAGCCTTTGGTGAAGTATATAATGCTCATATTCTAAAGCTTCAGACAAAATCCTGCCTGGGAGTTAAAAATACATAGGGGATATAAAGGAGGAGCTAGTACTCTGCTGATTTGGGCAGCCATAGTTCAATAAGTCGGCCTTTGCTTATCCAGACAAGCTTGGGGTGGTCGTCATGTTTATGGACAGCCGATTGGCCGGTGGGATTATAAATTCGATGAATGGTATGCTGAAGAAGGCTTACAGCCCGGTTAAACAGGGTGGGAGCTACATCCTGCACATGAAAACCCAGCATCTGGACCCCGCGATTTATTATCGATAAACCCATAAAAACCTTCACATCTTGATAATGAGGATGGCTTTCAATGTATTCGGCCAGTTCCGGCAGGTCTTCCCGGGCTTGCTTCAATACCTGCGCGGCGGTCTTCACTGAGTTGTTCTCAGCTATGGCCAGCCGGCTGTTGGCAAGGTGAATTTCTCCTACCAGATCGCCCCGGGCGGCAATGAGCTGTCCTTCCGGAGTATAGAGATCCGGCCCTTTGTAGCGGGTTTGAGATAGGCGCAGGATATTGGTGGAACTGATCTTTTCAATATGATTGAGCCGGGCAAATATCCGCTCCCATCTTTCCCACAGGCTGAAGACCACCCTGCGCCGCAGGGGCCAGGTTGGGAAGTCCAACGCGATTATGGCCAGCTTCCCGGTGTCTCGTATATTCATACTGATGCCTTCCAGGCTCTCCAGCATTTTCAGGGGGGCTCCTTTTTCTGGGCCGCTGTCATGGAGCAGAATTATTGAGCCCTCTTGAGCCTTGTTTACTATCCGCTGGCAGATCTGCTCCGGGCTCCGTTTCAGTTGCCAGTCATGGCCTTCCACCGTGTATAAAACTGCCCGCTTTTTTCTGGCCCGCATCCACACAAAAGTAGCCAGGCTGAAGAAGCCCCAGGGCGGGCGTATCCATTCAACCGGCTCTCCGGTTATGTCTTCAAGGGTTTTGATGCAGTCGTCCCATTCCCGCCAGGTTTTCCGGGGCGACATTAACCAGGCATGCCGGTGATGCTGGCAATGGGCGCCCAACTGGTGGCCTCTGGCCTTGATATGCTTTATTAATTCGGGGTGCTTTTCGGCATTCTCGCCGACTACAAAAAAAACCGCCTTTATTTCCAGCCTTTCCAGGATATCAATAAGCAGGGGAGTGACCAGAGGATCCGGTCCATCGTCAAAGGTAACCACTACACCGGGCCCGTAGTGGCGTTTAAAGCTCCCGATGCCCAGACGATGCAAGAGCAGATCGGGGATAAATGTATATGATAATACTGCCAAAAAAAATATTAATATCAGGCTGCTGGACCATTCCATAGCCTTTCATCCCTTCTAATAAACGCTGTGATTTCTGGTCATCAGGGTGTTAATATCGATGAAACAATATACCAGGGCCATAATGGCAAGGACCGATGCACTGAAGAAGAACGGGGCCTGGGGCCCGATTCCATCCCATACGGCGGTGCCGATGTATGAACCGGTGGCCGTGCCAATTCCTTCGACGGTCATGAACCAGGCCCACATGACCCCTCGTTTTTCCGGGGAAATAACCCGGGCAATTAACCCGTTCCAGGCGGGCAGTATAAACGCGTAAGAAATGCCGATCAGGGCTCCCAACATCAAAGCGTTGGTGATATGTCTCTGCAAGGGGAGCAGGGCTAAAAACAGCGCGGCCGCAGCCAGACCCGCGACCAGAGGACCTTTAACTCCGAGGCGATCGGCCAGTTTACCGGCCGGCACTAAAAGGATAACCGTGAATAGGCCTGCTCCAATCAAAAAGTAGCTGAACTCTTCTAAAGAGATGCCGAAAACGGTTTGGGAATAAACAGTGATAACCGGTATAAGGATGCCAATAGACAGGGTTTGGACAAACATGCCAGGGTACAGGACTTTAAATTCGATTGACTCGCGCAGCAGTTCAAGGATGAAAAGTTTTATCGGTTTGTTTACCGACCGATCATGTTTGGGGAAGGGAATAATCAGGGTGAGCAGCATGGATGCCATGATTAGAATCATCAGGGCCCCGAAAGAGAGGCTATAGGATTTACCCAAAATAAAGTTGATTAAAACCGGGCCGGCTCCGCTGCCCACCAACCAGGCAATAAATACCTTGCTGAGCGCTTCGCCAATTTGCTCCAATGGTCTGCTGGTGGAAACAAGCGATATGACCACCGGCCATATGGGCGAGACACCCAGACCGAATAACACGGCGCCCAACCATAGATGGGCGGTTGTAGATGCAAAATACATGAGAACAAGTCCACAACCGGATAACAGGGTGCCGAACAACAACATCCACTTTCCGCCCAGGCGATCATTAATCCAACCGGCCGGAATGCGGAACAGGTTGTCGGACAGGTAATGCAGAGATATCGCGGTTCCGATCACCCCCAGGCTGAATCCGGACGAATACTGCCCGTATATGGGCAAGAGGCTCAAAACCAGGGCTCCGCGAACGAATTCCATCAGGCCCATTATCATCAAAGATGTCATGGCTGGCCCTCACTTTTGTTTTATTGCGGCTGTTTGTCGCAGAATAAGCTGGGCTGCTGCTCCGGCTGAACCACCGGGGACGGAATTGGCGGCTGCCAGTTTCATGCAGGCCAACTGCGTAGGATTGGCCAGCAGCTCGGATATGGTTGAAAAAAGTTCTGGAAGGGATTGGACAGTGCGGCCGGCGCCGATTCTGGCCACGTATTTGGCGTTTTCCTGTTCCTGCCCGGGGATGGGCTTAAAGACCAGCAAAGGCAGTTTTTTATTTAAGGATTCAGTGGTGATCAATCCACCGGCTTTGGTTATGACCAGGTCAGCTATACTCATCAGTTCATCGACGTTGTTCACGTAGCCATAGCGAATTACCGGGTTATCGGAGCTTTCCACTATTTCGTCCAGGGAAGCATATAGTTTTTGATCTCTGCCGCACACAACTACAGTCTGGACCGGCTGTGCCGAGGCGGCCAACCAGGCGACGATCCGCTTCAATTCACTCAAGACTCCGTAGGCACCGCCCATAACCAAAATAGTGGGGAGAGCGGTATTTATTTTTAAACTGTTCATTATATCGGTCCGGTTCAATTCCAGTTCAAAACGAGGACTGACTGGGATTCCGGTGGCTTTGATCCTGCTCTTGCTGATCCCCCGGTTAGCCAGACCGTCTAATACTTCCTGGCAGCCGACAATGTATAAATCAACCCCATCGTGTATCCACTGGCTGTGAACCGTGTAATCGGTTACCACTGTAACCACCGGTATGGTAAGAATCCGCTTGTTCCTCAATTTAGCTAAAACCCCGGCTACCGTCGGATAAGTGCACACAATTACATCAGGCTGTACCGCGTCAATATACTTAAGGTATTCATTCTGACCCATGCTGTTGAGGAAACGCTGCACCAGGGAGCGCTGGGAGATGCGCGAGGTTCCGTAGTAAAAACCGCCCCAAACCCGGGGAGTATGTTTCAGCATCGATATATAGAAATCTTTCAATGCCAGGTAAAAATATTTGTTCAGCATGGCCCCAAAGTCCATATGGATTATTTGGGCTGAAGGGGATTTTGACCGAATGGCTTCAGTTAAGGCTTCGGCCGCCCGGATGTGCCCATTGCCAAAGGAGGCCGAAAAAATAAGGATTTT
>JBDKUE010000092.1:0-2232 GCA_039679855.1 Syntrophomonas sp. | reverse complement strand
TGTGCTCGGCACCAGTGGTTTGAAAATCATTGTCCTCCAGGCTGCCGTCTTCGTTGACCCAGTATTTGGGAACCACAAAAAGTGAAATACCAGAAGTTCCAGCCTTGGCACCTTCCACCCGGGCCAGATAGAGATGGATTATGTTTTCAGTAAAGTCATTGTCTCCACCGGTTATGAATATCTTGCTGCCTTTGATCTTGAAGATGCGGGGATTGTCAGTGGGATAGGCTTTGGACAGTATATCACCAACGTCGGAACCGGCGCTGGGCTCGGTCAGGCACATGGTTCCAGACCAGGTTCCATCCATCATTTTGGGCAGGAACATGGCTTTTAATTTGTCATCGGCATAACTCTGAATGAGGCCGGCAGCACCGGTAGTCAGCAGGATATAGGGCATAAAGGCCGGGTTGGCCGCACAAATGAGTTCCCAAACCGCTGCGTAAAGCATTTCTGGAAGTACCATAGCGTCTTCGGAATCATCTACGTTGCTGGTGCCCCAGCCTTCTTCCTGCAATTTGTGGAAAAGGGGGCCAAAGCTGGGCGGAGTGGTGACTTTGCCGTCCGCAAAGGTTACCGGGTTAACCTCACCGTCATCATTGGTAGGTTCAATAACTTCCTTGCACATCTTGAGAATGGGTGCTAAAACCGCTTTAATGTCATCGCGGGAATAGTAGTCGGCAAACTTCGGGTAGTTAAAAACTCCCTCGGTGGGAAGCCATTCCTGGATTATGAATTCGAAATCCCTGATATTGTTTACTGCAAAATTGGATGCCATTAATTATTCCTCCAATCGAATATGCTTCAAATGGTCTTTAAAGAACTGGGTGATGGCTTCAAACCATCACCCAGCCGGTAAATCTTAAATGCTTATATGTCTCTGGTCCAGAGTGAGCAATAGGCCGGTCCACCGCCTACGCAGAGGGAGGCGCCGCCAACCGTCTTGCCCTGTTTTTCCAGTTCGTAGTACAGAGATACGACGATGCGCAGAGCCGTGCATCCTACCGGGTGGCCCAGTCCGATTCCGGAGCCGTTTACGTTGACCTTGCTCATGTCCATTTCAATTCCGAAATCTTCTTTCAGCATGCGGCCCACTCCGATGAACTGCGGAGCAAAGGCTTCGTTGATTTCCCAGTATTCTACGTCTTCATATTTCATGCCCGCTTCTTTCAGGCACTTGGGAATGACAACCGCCGGACCCAGGCCCATCACTTCGGGGGCTACGCCTTCGGCGCAGATGTTTATCAGCTTCATTAAGGGCTTAATGCCAAGCTCGGCAGCTTTGGCTTTGGACATGACGATAACTGCAGCGGCGGCATCATTTAAACCTGATGCATTAGCAGCTGTAACTACTCCGCCCTTTCTGAAAGCAGCGGGTAATTTCCCCATGGCTTCCATATTGGCGTCGGGGATCATATGCTCATCTTTATCATAGAACTTGGAGCCCTTTTTGGACTTGATTTCTATCGGAACGATTTCTCGCTGGAAGGTTCCATCCTGGGTAGCCCGGGTGGCCCGTTGATGACTCTGCATGGCCAACTGGTCGCATTCTTCCCTGGTGATTCCATATTTCTCAGCGATGTTTTCGGCAGTTACACCCATATGGCCGGGCACCAGGCGGTCCACCAGACCGTCATGGAGCATGGCGTCTTCGATCTGGCCGGGGCCCATGCGATAGCCCATTCTGGCTTTGGGGATCATGTAGGGGGCGTTGGTCATGCTTTCCACACCTACTACCAGAGCGACATCATTTTTCCCCAGTTGAATATGGTTCACAGCAACATCCAGCGCACGCATACCTGAAGCACAGTTCTGGTTCACATTGCAGGCATTACTGGTGACGGGCAGGCCGGCTTTCATTCCCACCTGGCGGGCGGGCAAAGAACCCTGCATATGCGGGTAAACTTCACCCATTACGATCTCCTGGATTATTTCCGGGTTGATTCCAGCTCTTTTGATGGCTTCGTTAGCAACTGTAACAGCCAGGTCGATTGCTTGAACATCTTTTAAGCTTCCTATGAATTTCGCTATAGGCGATCTGCACGCGCTTACGATTACAACATCCTGAATTTCTTTTGCCATGTATAAATGCCTCCTCATATTAATTGTTTATATTCACAAATTATTTTCCCTGGAATGCGGGCTTTCTCTTTTCCAGGAAGGCTCCCATTCCTTCCTTCTGATCGAAGGTGGAGGAGCACATGCCGAACATGTCTGACTCAATACTCATGGCTG
>JBDKUE010000034.1:0-8495 GCA_039679855.1 Syntrophomonas sp. | reverse complement strand
CGGGGAGAAGACTTGATGTTAAGGAGGGAGATTTATGAGCACCGAAAAAGTTTTCTCCTCAGCTGAGATGCAGCTGGTTACTTTTAACCTGGGTGATGAGAGTTTCGGGGTGGATATCATGAATGTTCAGGAGATAATCCGCACCCCCAATATAACGAAAGTTCCCCGGTCGCCCGAGTATGTCGATGGGGTTACCAATCTGCGCGGCCATATATTACCGGTTATTGACACCCGCACCAAGTTTTCCATGGACAAAATCACCATGGATGGCTCCACCCGGGTTATTGTGATCGATGTCAACGGCCGTACAGTTGGGCTAAATGTCGATTCGGTCTCCGAGGTCTTGCGGGTTGAAAGCAATAGCATTGAACCCGCTCCGGCTAGTATATCAGATGGAATTGACAGTAGCTTCATCACCGGGGTAGTAAAAATAAATAATGGCAAAAAGCTGGTTATGATCCTCGATGTAGCCAATCTCTGCAGCATTGAAGAAGACTTGTCCGCCGAGAGACAGGGCACCCACGCCAGCCGCACCGGGTTTGATACCAGCAGTGCCGGAGCGATAGAAGAAGTGCAAATTGTGTCATTCCTGCTCGGGGATGAAGAGTTTGGTTTGGAAATAGAAAAGGTCAAGGAAATAATCCGCTTTCCGGACATAGTCAAAGTGCCCAATGTACCCAATTATATCAAGGGCATAATATCCCTCCGGGATACCCTGATGCCTATTGTCGATTTGAGAACCAAGCTGGATGCCGGAGATGACAACATAACCGACAGCACCCGGGTGGTAGTGGCCGACATCGATGGCACCCTTATGGGACTAACCGTAGACCGGGTTTATGAAGTGCTGCGGGTGCCGATAAACAGTATATTCCCGCCTCCCCAGGTCATAGTCAGCGACAGCGGGGAAAAGATTACCGGCATCGTCCGGTTGGACAACGGCAAACGGATCATTATGCTGATGGACCTGCAGGATATTATAAGCAGCCAAGTCCTGGATGAAATCGCCAAACAGGATGCCGGGGTCCGGGAAGAACAGGCTGATAACAGCTTCTTCATGGAGGAAATGGATGAAGAACAGATGGTGGTATTTCGCCTGGCTGACGAGCAGTTTGGGGTAAGCATCAATCAGGTTCAGGAGATCACCAAGCTGTCCAAGATAACCAAGGTGCCCCGGGCTCCAAAATACGTTGAGGGAGTTGTCAACCTGCGCGGTGATGTGATTCCGGTTATAGACCTGCGCAAGCGCTTTGAACTTCAAAACAAAGAATACAACCAGTTTACCCGTATCATCGTCAGTGACCTAAACAAAAAAAAGGTAGGCATTATTGTTGACGAAGTGTTGGAAGTGTTGAGGGTCTCCAGGCGCTACATGGAAGGTGCGCCGGAAATCGTCCAGGATCAGAACATTCAGAGATTCCTGGAGGGGATTGCCAACTTAAGTGAACGCATGATAATGATGCTCAACCTGGAGAACATATTGCAAGCCAATGAGTGGCAAAAGCTTGCAGAAATAGGTGAGCCAGGGACGGCTCCTGCCAAGACGGCAGGCAAGCTGAAAAAACAAGCCCGTACCTAAATGCTACTGATTGGTTATGAAACCGGTTGGGTCCGGTTCATAACCAATCATTCGGGTCTCATTGGCTTTGCAGATTTCTTAGCATGAATAAATCCTTCCCATGGCAAGCATTCATGTTTATAAACAATAATGCGGTTGTTTTTGCTGGCGGTGTGGGGCCGCTGGCGGGGTAGTGTATAAAAAAGGGGATGACTAGAAATGGCCAAGAAACTGCAAAGACCGTCGAAAACACAACTCAGTGGCAGTACAGGAATTACAGCAAAGTCCGATGAAGGACCGGAAATGGACCGGAAACGCGAAATGGCCAGGAAGATGGCTCAGGAAAAAGCACGGGCGCGCACCATGGCCAAACAGCAGGCCATGGCGGAACGCATTGCCGCGGCATCGGAAGAACTGGTGGCGGGTGTTGAGGAATCCAACGCTGCAGCAGTGGAGTTTTCCCGCTTAATGGACGAGGTAAACAACGCCAGTGAGCAAAGTGCCAGCAATGCTGAAAAAATGCGCGAGGCAAGCAACCAGTTGGACAATGCTGCCAAGGATTTGGAAAAGGTTGTAGATGAGCTTCTGGTTATATGCCGTCAAGGAGTTCAGACTAGCCAGGAAGCTGTTCAAACTATGGAAAATATGACTGGTTTGGTAAGAGTAGCGGCAAGCAAGAACCAGCAATCGGCCGCACGGATTGGTGAACTGGAAGTCCAATCCCAAAAGATTGGTGATATTGTACAAGCGGTTGTAATGATCGCCGATCAAACCAATCTATTAGCTTTGAATGCGGCCATCGAAGCGGCCCGGGCGGGAGAACACGGGCGCGGCTTCGCGGTGGTGGCCGACGAGGTGCGCAACCTGGCCGAGATTTCAGAACGTTCTGCCCGAGATATCCGCGGTGTGGTGGACGAAATCCGCAGCGGGGTCAACGAGGTGGTCAAAGATATTGACCAGGCTGTCGAGGATTTTAATGGAATGGTCAATACTATGGAAGAAGTTGTCAGTGAATTCCACGAAGTGGGAGAACAGGTTGATCTTTACGGAAAAATTAATATAGACATTAAGAAGCAATGTCAGGCTATGTCAGTCCAGGCCGAAAAGCTTCGCCAGGGCGGTGAAAGTATTGCCGCTTCGCTGGAAGAGTCAACTAGTGGTGTTAAAGAAATAGCCAAAGCGGTTGCCGAACAAACTAAAGCGCTGGCCGAAGTCAACACCGCCAGCCAGGAATTGAGTGAAATGGCTGATGAGCTTAAAGTCTCGACCAATATAAATAAATCTGCCGAGGAGGTGGCGGCCACCGCCGAGCAGCTATCAGCCAATATAGAAGAATTAAGCAGTTCCGCTACCCAGATAGCCAGTGGAATAACTCAGTTAAATCAAGCAGCCCGAATTATAACCCGTGAGGCCCAGGATGCCGGCAGGCTATTGGATGGCTGTATGGGCGAATTTGAGACGATTAATGAAAAAGCAAAAGAGTCGGGAGAGGTGCGGGTCAAGTTTACTGATTTGCTGGCTGTTGCCCGGGGAAAGGCCGGTCCAACCGTAAAGGACCTGGTAGCCAGTGTAAAGTCATATGAAGCGACTAATACCGCCCTTGAAAGCCTTCAGGATAAAATTCGCAAAATCGAAAAGATCGTGGACACCATTCAAAATGTATCCATCCAGACCAATATGCTGGCCGTCAATGGCTTTGTAGAAGCTGCCACGGCCGGGGAACATGGTCGCGGATTTTCAGTAGTGGCCGGCGATATTCGCAACCTGGCCGCTGAGTCTGCTGAAAACGCTGATAAAATCAAGGACCTGGTTAGGGAAATACAAGGCCAGATGAGCAAGGTCATTGCTGATATAGGACAGTCCGAAACAGCAGCAATCGAAGCCAATGGTTTTGTTTCGGTTACCATTTCCAAAAACACCGCTGTAACCGGATCGGTTGAGGCCATTGCCGGGGTGCGGGATTCTTTTTATACTGCCTTGCAGGGGATGAAGAGCGGTATCGAAATCAGCGCTCCCGAAGTCAAGGAAGTGGAAGAGACCATGGTGCAGGTTAATGAAATGATAGAGGGGGCTTCTCAAGTCTCCCAGGAGCAGGCCAAAGCTATAGATGAGCTGGCCAACTCCATTGAGGAAATCGCCTCTATAGCTGATGAAATGCAGATGGGTTAAGAGGGGAAAACATAAGTAGTTAAGGAGGTAAAGATATGAGCGCAGACAGGGTTTTCTCCTCTGAAGAGTTACAATTAGTTACTTTTAATCTGGGCGATGAAAGCTTTGGCCTGGATATTATGAACGTACAGGAAATAATTCGGACCCCCCAGATAACCAAAGTGCCCAGGGCTCCGAGGTATGTGGACGGAGTAACCAATTTACGCGGGCACATCTTACCGGTTATTGACACCCGAACCAAGTTCGGGATGCCCAAAATCGATGTTGATGCCGCCACCAGGGTAATTGTCGTTGATGTCAACGGCAAAATCCTTGGCCTCAATGTGGATGCCGTTTCCGAAGTGTTGCGGGTGGAGGGGCAGTACATAGAGCCGGCTCCGGATAGTCTTTCCCAGAATGAAGATGGGGGCAAATCGGTTACCGGTGTGGTTAAAGTCAACCAGGGGCAAAAATTGGTTATGCTCCTGGAGCTGGCCAATCTGTGCAATATTGAAAGCGATGCAGTTCAGGGACAAAACACTCATGCCAGCCGTTCCGGATTGGAAATTAAAGATACATCGTCCGTTGAAGAAGTTCAGATCGTCTCTTTCCTACTGGGTGAGGAAGAGTTTGGCCTGGAGATCGATAAGGTCAAAGAAATAATCCGCTATCCGGAAATAGTAAAAGTCCCGAATGTCCCCGAACACATCAAAGGCATAATTTCCCTTAGGGATAGGTTGATGCCTATTGTAGACCTGAGAACCAGGCTGGAAGCCGGTGCAGAAGATGTTACCGACAGTACCCGGGTTGTGGTGGTAGATCTAAATGAAACCTTGATGGGTTTGACGGTGGACAGGGTCTTTGAAGTGATGAGAATACCAGTCAATGTCATTTTCCCTCCTCCGGAGGTTCTGGGTTCTGATGAAGGGGCCAGGATTACTGGTATTGCCCGCATGGAAGAAGGCAAGCGGATCATCATGCTGATGGATTTAAAGGATATTATCAGTAGTGATGTCCTGCAGCAAATCAGGCCGGGTGACAGCCCGGGCTCAGAAGAACATATAGAAAATGGACTTTTAAATGAAGATCTGGATGAAGAACAGATGGTGGTATTCCGACTGGCTGATGAGCAATTTGCAGTCAGTGTCAACCAGGTGCAGGAAATCAATCGTTTATCACAGATCACCAAGGTCCCACGGGCTCCTAAATATGTTGAGGGGGTCGTAAACCTGCGGGGTGACGTTATACCAGTTATAGATTTAAGAAAACGCTTTGAACTCGCGACCAGGGAGTACAATCAGTTCAACCGCATAATCGTAAGCGACTTTGACAAGAAAAAGGTTGGCATAATTGTGGATGAAGTTCTTGAGGTTTTACGGGTTCCCAAAAAGAACGTGGAACCGGCTCCCGGGATAGTTCAGGAAAGCAATATCCAAAACTATCTGGAAGGGTTGGCCAATCTGAGCGAGCGGATGATATTGATGTTGAATCTAGAGAACATCCTGCAGGCCGGAGAATGGGAAAGAATCAAAGATATGAGCGAGCCGGCCTCCCAACCAAAAAGCCCGGGCAAGCTAAAAAAACAGGTCAGAAAAACCAAACAAGGGTAGGTAATGCTTGTGAAGCAAGCATTTAGAAAGTCGACCGATCCCCATCAGTGCCATTATTTGCGCTCATTTCATTCTAACGGTTAGAGTTGATGGGAGAGTCCTTTAGTAAGGGGGAAGTTAGAATGGCAAAGAAACTGGCAAGACCGACCAAGGAGGCAGGAGAGAGAACCGGCATAGCGATAAAAGCCGAAGAAAGCGACGATGTCTCCAAAAAAAGAGAACTGGCCCGAAAAATGGCCCAGGAAAAGACCCGCGCCCGAAGCATGGCCAAACAATCGTCCATGGCCGAGAGGATAGCTTCAGCTTCCGAACAGCTGGTGGCGGGGGTGGAGGAATCCAATGCCGCCGCCCTGGAGTTTTCCAGGCTTATGGAAGAAGTTACCGAGGCGGCCGAGCAGGCTGGTATCAATTCGGAAAAGATGCGCGAGGCCAGCAGTCAAATGGACGCCGGAACCCTGGATTTGTGGAATGTCATGGTGGAACTTATCAGGGAGGGCGACGCGGCTGTCAAGGCTTCCAAGGAGTCCATCCAGACCATGGATAATATGGCCGGGCTGGTCAAAGTGGCTGCTGATAAAAACTCCCAGTCCGCCCTGCGTATCAGAGAACTGGAAGAACAGTCCCAGAGAATCGGCGACATTGTAAAAGCAGTGGTGATGATTGCCGATCAAACCAATCTTCTAGCCCTCAATGCGGCGATAGAGGCGGCTCGGGCCGGTGAACACGGCCGGGGCTTCGCGGTGGTGGCGGATGAAGTTCGCAACCTGGCCGAAATATCGGAACGTTCCGCCCGGGATATACGCGGGGTGGTGGATGAAATTCGCACCGGGGTCAACGAAGTGGTGGAAGATATAAATAAAACCGTGGGTGAATTCAACTCCCTGGCTGATGATCTGGCCCAATCGGTGGTGGATATGACCCAGGTGGGAGAAGAGATCGACATCTACAGCTCCGGCAATCAAAAGGTTATGGGAGTATGCAAACAGTTGGGCGGGAACGCCAAGCAATTGATGTCCGGATGTGAGAACATAGCGTCGGCGACCGAGGAGGCCGCCGGGGGGACCAAAGAGATAGCCAAAGCGGTAGCGGAACAGAGCAAGGCCCTGGCCGAGGTCAATATCGCCAGCCAGGAGCTAAGCGAAATGGCAGAGGATCTAAAAACATCGAGCAATATAAATAAATCGGCGGAAGAAGTGGCGGCCACCGCCGAGCAGTTGTCGGCCAATATTGAAGAATTGAGCAGCACTGCCACCCAGATCGCCAGTGGAATTATGCAGCTCTCCGAAGCGGCCCGGGTAATAAACCAGGAAACCATTGCCGCCGCTGCACTTACCGAAACCTGTGCCCAAGAATATGAGGGACTTTACGGCGATGCTGTCGCTTCCGGGGAACACCGGGCCAAGGCCGCCGAAAAGTGGCAGGAGATAATGAAATTTGCATGGAAGATGGCCAAGCGCCTGAGTGCCAGCAATGAAACCTATGGGGCCACCAATGCTTCACTGGAAAAGCTGCAGGATAAAATCCGCCGCATTGAAAAGATCGTGGATACTATACAGAATGTATCTATTCAGACCAATATGCTGGCCGTAAACGGATTTGTGGAAGCGGCCACCGCTGGAGAACACGGGCGGGGATTCTCCGTGGTAGCCGGTGATATTCGCAATCTAGCCAGCGAATCAGCCGAAAATGGAGATAAAATTAAGGACCTGGTACGGGAAATCCAGAACCAGATGGGCCGGGTTTTAGGGGACATTACCCAGTCGGAGAGCGCCTCCAAAGAGGCCACCGGTTATATACAGGTGGCTGTGCAAAAAAATGGGGTCGTGACCACGGCCATGGAGGAGATTGACAAGATCCGGGGCAACTTCTATAGAGGTGCCAATGCCATCAAAGACGCGGTTGCCGTGAACGAACTGCAGGTCAAGGAAGTAGCTCAGATTATCGAGCAGGTAAACGACCAGGTTCAGGAAGCCTCGCAGGTGGGTCAGGAGCAGGCCAAAGCCATTGATGAATTGGCCAGTTCCATCGAGGAGATCGCTTCAATCGCCGATGAAATGCAGATGGGTTGATTAAAGGAGACGGGTTTTTAAGGAGGGACGATCTATGAAGAATGTGGCTTCCTCAGGGGCAGAGATGCAGTTGGTCACCTTTAATCTGGGCGATGAGAGTTTTGGCATTGACATAATGGAGGTGCAGGAAATAATCCGCCTGCCCGAGATTACCAAAGTGCCCAAAACAGCGACGTATATTGAAGGAGTTGCCAATCTTCGAGGAAAAATACTGCCCATAATTGACACCCGAAGCCGATTCGGTATGTCTTGTGGAAATTCAGACGATAGTAAACGGGTAATTGTTGTGGATGTAAACGGCCAGAGAGCTGGACTTGATGTCGATTCAGTTTCGCAGGTGCTGCTGGTGGACGGCCGAAGCAGCGATGCGGCTCCGGGTAATTTGGACCAGGGTATCGACCGGGATTCGATAAGCGGAGTCCTTAAACTGAACAACGGCCAGAAGCTGGTTATGATTCTGGACAGCAGCTTCATATGCGATGGCCAGGCCCCCATCTTTGATGACCATATCGGGGATGAACCTACCAGGGAGATGGCAGCGAAGCAAGCGGAAGAAGATGTGCTGCTCGTATCGTTCCAGGTGGGCAGCGAGGAATTCGGTCTGGAGATAAATAAAGTCAAGGAGATCATCCGTTTTCCCGATATCGTTAAAGTACCCAATGTTCCTTATTACATTACCGGAATTATTTCACTCAGGGATTACTTGATACCGGTGGTCGACCTGCGCAGCAAACTGGGAGTCGGGACCCAAGAGGTCACCCCCAGCACCAGAGTAGTGGTGGTTGATGTAGAGGGTTGCCTTATCGGCTTAACCGTAGATCAGGTCTTTGAAGTTATGCGGGTGCCTTTGAACAAGATATTCCAACCGCCGCAAATGATATGTTCGGATGGCGGAGCCAATATTACCGGAATTGTCCGTCTTCAGGACGGCAAGCGGATCATCATGTTGATGGACCTGCAGGACATTATCAGCCAGCCAGTTTTGGATGAGATCGGCCAACCGGGGTCTGGCAGTGGGGAGGAGCTTGTGAATAACCGGTTTACTATCGACGAGACTGACGAAGAACAGATGGTTGTATTCAGCCTGGCTTCCGAGCAGTATGGAATACG
>JBDKUE010000045.1:0-5348 GCA_039679855.1 Syntrophomonas sp. | reverse complement strand
CGGACAGGGATATACTGCGTTCGAACAGGGCGGCAACCGATGAACCCACCACCCTTCGTTGGGTGCTGCCTGACATAGCGCCTACGGTTCTCATTTTTCGAGCTTCAAACATCTCCAATGAAACAGTCAGCAGTAATATGAGATAGCGGTAGCTCATCTCCAGGATCATAACCATAAGGGCCGGTATCTTTAAAACCCTTATCGAGTGCAGCAAACGGTTTACAGGGGTTGTCAAAACCAGCAGGGTGCCAAGGGAAAGCGACAAGCCGGTTCTCATAAAAAGGAAAACGGCGGCTGTTGCGCCCTGGCGGCTGATATATATCGGGCCTGCCAGGTGAAGGCTTCCTATTCTTATGCCTTCCGGATCAGCCAGCAAGACCAAAAGCGGCACACCCGGATTAAAAATGCTCAACATTCCTGGAGCGGCTGCCAGCAGACTTATCAGCGGGATAATCCCCCAGATCCTTCTCTGCAATGTCCAAACTGGCAGCCTGGAAGCGAGCATTAAAGCCGCCGCCAGTACTGCCAAAAAAATTAATGCTTCAATACTCCTGGTCAGGCCGGCGGCGGCCACCAGTATGATAAGTCCCAGCAGCTTAATACGGGGATCAATTTTTTGAAGTAAACCGGGCTGCGCAGCTAGTTGCTCGGTTTGTAAATCATTGGCCAGGGCCGTTTTTATCTCCCGAAGGGTTTTGCTCAAAAAGCCCGTACGCCCACCCCTTCGGCCTGTGGGTTCAGAAACAGTCCGGGTATCAGTCATCCAGACCGGCAGGGTGCAAACCGCATGATCCTTCATAGTGCTCATTCTTTTACTATCTTGGAGAAAAGAGTAATTATCCCTACAACCAGAGCGATACCAACCAGAGCTGAAATAATATATCCTCCGGCTGAGGAAATAAAGCTTCCTTCCATTCCCGGAACGGCATAATCCGGCATCGGAGCATGGCTCCAAGTGTCGGCCAATCGTTCTAATCCCTGGGGAATGAAGCCGACCTCTTTGATTAATTCTTCAGTGCTCCATTCACCAAACGCGGTCCCGGTGGCGACGAGACCCAAGGGGCATAGGATTACCAAAACAATCAAACCGAGCCAGAGTTTTTTATATTGTTTAAACATCAATTCTCCCTCCATCATTTAAAGGTTTTTAAGAATTAATCGCCGGTTTTGAGATACGCGGCAGGAGTTCGGGATAGTTGTGTCCTATAAACCAGGCTCCGAGTCCTGTCACTATCCCCTCAACCGGTCCGGCCAGGAACAAATGCTCACTCATCATGGCGATTATAGCAGCTTTGAGCGAATACATAAAATACAGCGGAGTTCCGTCAGCAGCTTTAAATAAATGGTATTGTGAGCCAAATTCCACAGCCGTAAAAAAGGCCGCCATATTAAGCCCTACGTAGCCGGCCAGGATGGAGGCGAAAATGGCCCGCCCCGACATGGGGTCAGAACTGCCCCGCACCAGCTTATAAACTCCATACCCGATAAAAGGCATTACAAAAGCCATATTGAAGCAATTGGCTCCAATCGCCAGAATGCCTCCGTCGCCGAAGATTAAGGCCTGAATTATCAAGGCTACCGACACCCCGATAGCGGCCGCCCAAGGGCCCAACAGTATAGCCAGTAAAACCGCACCGACGGCATGCGCCGAACTTCCTCCCGGTATGGGCAGATTGAACATCATTATGGTAAAGCTGAAAGCCGCCCCGATGGCCAGAAGAGGAACATCCTTCTTTTTCAATTTTTCCCTTACCTTCTTAACCGCAACTCCCCACACCGGCACCATAACCGCCGTCATGGCTATAGCTGTCTGAGGGCTTAAATAACCATCTGGAATGTGCATGGTAAGACCTCCCGAAACTATTTTCACTCTTTCGCTTCTACAATGTAATATAGGCAAATAAAAAGCCACAAAGACATTGCAACACCTACAATGCCTTCATGGCACAGTTCTCATAACGCTCTTTGAAGAATGTTTATTAATAAAGCAACAAAACGAGGCACCTTCATGGCACCGAATATTATCAACTATTCTGCATATTTTTTTTAATTCCTGCAATAATAATTTTCAACTTTTGTCATAATCCCTGTAAAAAACAGGGCAGTCCGCCAGGCGGCTCTGCCCCGTGAATGTATATTGCGAATCGGTTTTTATGCGTCTTGTTTCAGCTCTTTAAACCACTTTTCATTGTGGTGGGCGCTTATTTCAGCATCAATATATCCGTCCAGCATCATTGAAGAAAACTCCACCCGGGATTTGGGATGAATGGCCGCCAGGAAGAAGTGCCCGCCCACCAAAAGAATCAATATTATAGCCGTCCAGAAGTGGACATTATAACATAAGCTTAAGAATACAGCCGGAACCATGTCCCGCATCAACCACATGGGGAAGCCGGTCAATATCATCAATAGGCAGCCGATGATGATCAGCCAACCCAGCATCTTCTGCCCGGCGTTGTATTTGTCCTGGGGAGGAACGTGCTCGACTTTAATAAAGGGCAGGTATCCCCCCATCACCTTTAGCCATCCAAAATCATCTTTGGTAATGCGGGATATAGTGTCCATAAAACGCGCGAAGCGATTGAAATTAAAGAAGATATAAAGAAAAGGCCCGACCAGGAATACCACTCCGGCCCAGCGGTGAACCAGTGACGACTTGGCTCCCCCGCCAAAAATGTTTTCAATGAATCCTATGTCCCAGTAAAAGCCTATCCCGGTAACAGCCAAGAGTATGAAGCACAGCAGGTGCACCCAGTGCATGGTGCGGGTCGAATCTCCGTGCTTTAAGACCTTGCCTTGTACATCACTCATCATTTCCCCTCCTTATGCTGCATGTTCGGCATTGGCAGCTGGCACATGCGGTTTCTTCAATTCTTCTATCAAGGCCGGAATTTCTTTGCCGTACTTGGTATGGAGAAGGCGCTCCGACTTTTCGGTGAGGGGTTTGACTTCCCCGGGTGATAGAAACTCCTTGTAAATTTGGGTTATTTCCGGGTTGAGATGCGACTTGCGCAGGGTCATTTTTTCATCCAGGGTATACATGGCAGCAATGCGCTTGTTGATATACTCATCGCTGGCCGCCGAGGCGTCAAATCCAATTTTGGCGAAAATTCCAGTTATCACGGCGCTAACCAGAAGCATTCCCGAACCTTTGAAAAACTGGCGGCGAGTTATACCGCCTGATTCCGAAAACAGAGTCATCCAAATTCACCTCCCCTTTTAATAAGCGTCATGCCTGATAGGCTGGCCACCGCCATTAATGCAGCCGCCCGGGCAGTTCATAACTTCGATGAAGTGATAGGGGCTTCGGCCGGCCAGGACGTCTTCGATCACCGTTCCTACGTACTTGGTACCAGTAACGATAGCCACATTGACGGTCAGCGGTTTCCCCCCCAGGGCTTTGATCGGTATATCTACCGAGGCTTCCCTAACCGGCGCCCTTCCCCGGACTGATTTAAATTCAACCGCCGGTAGGGTCTGACCGCTTAAAATCTCATAGGCGGTGCGCAAGGCAGCTTCCATAACCCCGCCGGTTACGCCAAAGATAGTGGCGGCTCCGGTGGAGGAACCGATCAATTTGTCAGCCTCTTCGTCTTTGAGATTCACAAAATCGATCCCGGCTTCTTTGATCCAGTCGGCCAGTTCACGAGTGGTTATTACGGCATCCACATCCTTGTGCCCGCTGGAGATGAATTCGGGGCGTTCACACTCGTATTTCTTGGCCGTGCAAGGCATGACCGAAACCACATACATCTTGGCCGGATCAACACCCAGTTTCTGCGCCGCGTAGGTCTTGGCCACCGCTCCGAACATCTGCTGAGGCGATTTGGCACTCGAAAGATAAGGCAGTATTTTGGGATAATTTATCTCCGCATAGCGGATCCAGGCCGGACAGCAGGAAGTAAACTGGGGCAATGGGCCGGCATGTTCATCCTTAACAGCCCCTACTGCGTTAAATACCCGGTTGATAAGCTCGGTTCCCTCTTCCATAATGGTAAGGTCGGCGGTAAACTCGGTGTCATATACCTGTTTGAAACCCAGTTTGCGCAGGGCGGCATGCATTTTGCCTTTCACGTTGGTGCCCACCGGCAAGCCAAAGGGCTCTCCCAGAGCCACACGAACCGCCGGGGCTTCTTGAACCACCACATACTTGTTGGGGTCTTTCATGGCCGCTTTGACCTGCTCCATCATGCTGGCTTCCTTGATACGTCCAAACGGGCAGTTGACCAGGCATTGGCCGCAATTCAAGCACTTTTTGAATTCAATAGCATGCTTTTGTCCCAACAAACCGTGAATAGCACCCGTGGGACAGACCGAGGTGCAATGGTCGCAGGCTTTGCAGGTGCCCTCAACCTTGATGACCCCGTCAGTTAAAATTGCACTCAAATGTATCCCTCCTAGACTGTGAAATAATCATACAATCTGGCAAAATCTCCTTTTCCCCTTCACCTCCTCTATTCCCCGGTCGACGAAACGATTGTTCACCTTAAAGCTTTCTGTCCGGGAACAAAAAAACACCACTTCAGCAATTAATGGGTCCTGCCATTAATCACCTTCATGGTGGCGTTTCCAATCATACTGACTCATTCATCGTCCAGAAAAAATAGGCCTGAACGCCCCTCAAGAGCATCCAGGCCTACCTGTTCCTGCAGCTTGGTGCGTTCTCCTTTCCAAACACGGGAGGCTTACTGGTTTCCCGGTAAACCCACAGGCGATCCGCCATGGCCTTCTGGCTACAGGCTAAACCGCTCGGAGAGCCTTATGTTGTTTTTTCAGTACATTCGTATGACTGTACAGGCCAGCCTACCACTGAAAACCCGCCAAAGCTCGTGCCAGGGATAGACTGAAGCAGTTTTATGAACTCACTGCCATACTAAAGAAAAAGCCATGCAGATATTGATTGAATCAATACCTTCATGGCATCAGCTTTACTTTACCGTTCTAGTGTATTCAACTAAGGAATTCTATAAGAGAGATTCTTCATGATACTCTCTTTTTCCCTAATTCTACATCAAGAATTGTAATTCCTTTATCTTGAAAAACGAAATAATTTCTTTATTTTTTACATATTTGTTGAAGGAAGTTGGTTTTTCCATGATTGTTGTTAATTTACATTTAGAAGCTCTTTACCAGGGTAAAGGTGCTTATCACATTTCCCTCCTGCACCTTAAACAGGTAGTTGCCCCGTGCAGATAGAAACAGCCGGACCTTTCCATCTTCGTCGGCCACCAGCCGGTGCGGGTAGTCTTGATGGTGGGTGCCGGCGAAGGTAGCCATCACTTCGGCTCCGGCCAGCGGTTCGCCATCTTTTAAAACCATGATTTCATAGTTTTCTCCCATGCGGGCGT
>JBDKUE010000207.1:0-5871 GCA_039679855.1 Syntrophomonas sp. | reverse complement strand
ATTTCTAGGTTATACTATGAAATCCGTATACAATGTGTGATTATGGAAAACAATTTTGTAACCGATAATCTGCCAACATTCCCTCGTTCATCAGGTGGAGCCCTTCAACCCGGCTGTCGCAATAAATGCCCAATCCGTTCCGGCTCACCTCTTCGCAAAATCCGATGTCTTCAGCTCCTTTATCAGCAGCGTATCTGACTCCGTACTCCTCTATCACCTCCCTGGCGATCAAGCAGGCCGCCCCGGTGCAGTCTACCGGGAACAAAACCCCGGCGGGAATGTCTCTTATATGGCGGTAGCTGCCCTGATCATCCCGGTTCAGAACGTTGAACAGGGCAGAGTCCTCCAGTTCGTGGCCGTTGCAGACCAGAGCCGACACTACCGGGCAGTTGTCGGCCAGCAACTGCCGGAGGGCGGATGCGGGGAGGATGATGTCGCTGTCTACACTGAATAAATGAGTGCAGGCTGAGTCAAGGAATTCCCGCAGCAACCGGTTGCGCAGGTCGGCCAGCCGCGCCAGGCTGTAATAGCCGCGTTTAAAACCACCCGGCCGGCTGTAATCTTCTTCTACCAGGCGGACCGGGCTTGGGCAGCTCCGGGCAAAGTCCCGCAAAATGGCGGGGGTTTCATCCTGACAATTGTTGATAACAAAACAGAATTCAATTGCCTCCGGTGGATAGTCCATTTGCGTCAGAGCTGTCAAATAGGTCGGAAGGACCCAGGCCCGGTTGCGCACCGGGCATCCCGCCATAATTCTAGCGGGCATGGACCCGGCGTTCGACAACCCGGAAGCTGCCAAAACTGATTTTCTTGCGCCGTTTTACCCGGACCCCTTTGCGTTCCAGCAATGGTTTGAATTTGGGTTTGATGCTGGTAACCAGTCTGGAATGAACCCTTACCCCGCGTTTTTCCAGGGGCACTTTGACAATGGTCCGGATGTGCACCGGATGGTGGACCGATATCTTGAGTCGGGGATGAGTAGTTACCAGGGGAATAATAGAAGTCTGGGGTGGATTGCTTTCGATCAAGGCATCGATGGTTTCATGCCCCCAGGGGCGTTCATGCCCGCCAAAGTGCTTATGATGGTCCGGAAAAAGTCCGTCTTCAAAATCGGCAAATTCATCATCGAAAAAGTCTTCCTGAAAATGACCATCGGGTCCATGATCGAAGCCGGCGTCCATAATGGGGTCAATAAAACCCCTTCCCAGGTCGCCTATTTGGCCGCCTCCAGCCAGGCGCTCTTCCATAATGCTTAAGACCAGCTGGGCGCGGTGCCGCCAGGAATTTTCCTCGGCCAGAACCAAACGCTGGGCGTGCAGGTCGGCGGTGTCGTAATGGAGAGCCCGGTAAACGTTGTAGATAAACTCATCGTGGTTGTTGGAATGGAATACCAGGTCCTGGAACTTGCCCGCTTCTGGAATAGCGGTGCTTATGACCGGCAGCCCGGAAGCAATATACTCCCACATCTTAATGGGGTTGACTGATTCGGTCATATTGCTCTGAATAAAAGGGATGATGCCCACGCTGAACTGCTGAGTATAGGAGGCCAGCTCTTCATAGGCTTTAAATCCCAGCCAGTGTAGATTGGAGCGCTGGGGTACATCGCTGACATTGTACAGTGGTCCGACTACTACAACACTGCATTCCGGAAACTCATCCGCCAGGCGCTCGATCAGCTGCAGATCCACCCAGGTGGCTACCACGCCTATATAACCGATAATGGGGCCGGGGATGCTGGCAATATCGGCCGGGACCGGCAGTGTCTTGGCAGCTGCCTGGGAAAAGAAATTGAAATCACAGCCGTTGGGAACCAGATAGCTGTGCGGGTTTATGCTGCGGGCGGTTTCGAACAACCGGTCAGAAGTGCAAAGGACGACATCAGAAAGGCTGACCGCTCTCAGGTAATAGGGTTTCCAGGCTTCGAATTCGTCGCTCGGCTCATCAACACTGTCAAACACTATTAAAGAAGGATTATACTGCTGCACGATATCTATGTGGGATGCCGCGCTGAAGTAGACTACCGGTCTGATACCCTGCAGGTAGGGCATCGGATCAACATGGTTGAACACGTACAGGTTGTCATTGGGCTTTACAATTCCCTGCGGTGTATTGGCGTGCGGGCTGGGATTATTCAAGAAGAAACTGGGTACGCCCAACTCTGAAAAATGCTTCATTAATTGTTGGGGCCGCTGCACCAGATAATTATAATCCAGTGTTTGCGGATATAGGATACAATCAATTGTCGACATTAATGATCCCCCTGACCATGGATAAATTTTTTTATCTCCTATGTTTTTTTAAGCTCCTGCGTTGTTAAATCTGCTGCATCCTCTGCGCCGTTTGTCTTCGGGTGGCAGTGGCAGTTTTTCCCCGTTTCTGGGCTTGTTTATTACAGTCGGGACAAAGGGGGCTGCCACAATGAGCGCAAGGCTCAAGATCGTCACGATTGACTCTGACGCCGCAGACGGCGCACATACCCTTTGCTTCTATTACGCTTTTGCGTGCCGTGGAAACCGTAAACGCCTCTTTTTCCGTTTCGGACGGCTGTGGCTTAGCCTGAAAGGAACCGGTTTTGACCCGCATGATAGGTGCCTCCTGGATACCGGGCTGCTGCATTCATAAATCACCCCCTGTCAGTCAACAAACGATTTCAGGAGAATTGACTACTCCAGCATATGAGATTTGCATGTTATCGGTGCATATTGAGGTCTATTCTTGCCCCTTTCATCTACTTTTTGGCTCCAGGGGGGACGGTGTGACAATGGAACGGGGTTGTTGTCACACTAGATTGCCACGCCTTCGGCTCGCAATGACAACTAGCCTATATTGGGTCATTGCGAGGAGCGCAGCGACGCGGCAATCTTAAGCCTAAGAGGGGCAGGGCGTAATTCCCAGTGACACAGCAGAACCGTCCCCTTGTGTCCCCCTGTCGCAGCCGCAAACGCTGTACTAAAAAAGCTAAAAAACAGAAGGTTACAACTCACTTTTTGTTGAATATTAATACATTAGGAATATAAATACTAAAGGGGGTGGAATTTTGTTAAGCAGGGAAAACCTGATGGGCATGAGCAGTTGGGGCAGCTTTTGCGGAGTAATGTTTATTATTCTGGGTGCATTGGGCGCGATATCCGGTGTTTTTGCCTTTGTTATTGGAGCTATTCCGGGAATTTTGATGATTTTAATGGGAACCAAGTTGATGAGCGCTAAAAACCAGATCCAGCTGCTCTTGACCCAGCCCCCCGGTATGGACACTACTGTGGCCTTGAACGAAATATTCAGCAATTTCAAGCAGTTCCTGATGTTCCAGGGCATCCTTTTTATCCTCTACCTGGTGTTCATCGTTATCTTAATTCTTGTTATGATGGTGGCGGGTATTGGAACATTATCAATTTTGAGCAACCTTTAAGTTGAAGAGCAAACAGGGGGACGGTTGTGACAAGGGGACGGGGTTGTTGACACAAAGCCTTGTGTCAACAACCCCGTCCCTTTGTCACAATACGCAAGGATATAATGAGCGTTAAGATTGCCGCGTCGCTTCGCTCCTCGCAATGACAAGCCACGCCTTCGGCTCGCAATGACAACTAGCCCATATTGGGTCATTGCGAGGAGCGAAACGACGCGGCAATCTTAAGCCTTAGAATCACGATTAAACTATTTTGACAGTCTGAACAGGGGGCAAAGGCCCCCTGTTTGTTCTAAGCCGTTTTCGCCCGGCTGCGTCTGCGCATAAGCTCCAGGATCAATTCGACCCGGTGGCGGTAGGTGTGTTTGAGGAAGACCTTGAACTGACCCTGGCGCGCTATTTTTTGCCGTTTTTCCGGACGGGATAGATAGTATTGCATCAGGTCCAGAGTTTCTTTGCTGCTTTTGGTCCATACCAGATCCTGGTGGTTGCTGAAGTAGTTCTGCACGGCGGGAGTGTACTGGGTGAGGTGGAACCCGCCGCAGCCCAACACTTCAAAGGTGCGCATGCTGAGCATAGTACTGGAACTCAAAACGGAATGAATTCCGATTACCATCGGCACACTGGCGCAAACCCTGCCCAGATCCTCACTGGGCATATAGCCCCCGTAAAAGCTCGGATCGATATAAAAAGGCCTCGATTGATCCAACCACCATTCATTGCCAAAAATTTTGATATTGTAGCCGGCTTGCATGAGCGGTTCTAATATAATCCGGTAACCCTGCAATCGTTCTACTGAAAAATCATAATTGTTGCCTATGAATACCGCGTCATATGGAAAACGGGGATCAGGCAGGTCCTGATGATAATAGCGGGGATGAAAGCCAAAAGGCAGTAAATGAGCCCTGATTCCATGCTGCCTGTAGCGCTCAATGGTTTCCCGGCAGGTCGTAAACACATAGAGCGAGTTTTTAGCATAGTCGAGGGATAGAATATCGAAAAACGGGGGATCTTCTATTGCCCAGTAGATATGGGGTATACGTCGGTTGTGCAGGTAGGGAAACAGGTGACCGAAGATTCCCCACCCACCGTCGGTAAAAACACAGTCAGGTCTAAAATTCTCCAGTTTCTGCTGCCAGTCGGCCTCCCACAATATATTGCAAAATAGAACTTCATGTCCCAGGTCGGCAAAGGCCTGGCCTATGCCATATTTGATTAGCGGAGCCGTGTTTGGAAAAAAGATCCTCACCAGGGCCACTCCTCCCAATTTTGTTATGGCATAGCCTATGCGGTTTATCTTGGGTTTGCTACCATATTATATATGGTTCAGGCATTATTTTGAAACAGCCTTTTTATCAATCCTCCCAGGCTCAAGGATTCATCCTGCTCTTCATTCCAGGCCGGGTAGCCCCGCTCCTTTTCAGAGCGGCCAGGCCAGCGGCGTTCCCGGCGCTTGCCAGCCTCGTACCGGCCGGTCTTTAGCTCCTCAATTATTTGGCGGTTCCTGGACAGCTCTTCGTTCAGGGTCAGGTTGCGGTTTTCCGCCCGGTTGATTCCCTTTTTGAGGCTCTGGATGTCCTTTTCATAGCGGTATAGCTTCCTTTTAAGCTCCATCTTGTCCGCTTCCGCCTGGATAATTTCGCTCTGTAATTGATTCAAAAGCTCCTGTACCTCCGGCGGACCGGCTGCCACCTGCTCGCTCGCTTCCAGCGGCACTTTTACAATTTCATGACGCATGATCATTACCGAGTAAAAAATGAGCAGGTTGATGCGGATTTCTTTCTCTTTCAGCTCCCCATCCCAGGACAGCCTTTGAATGTTGACCACTAACTCCTGGTCATGATTGTCCGGCCAGGCGGAAAACGCGTCCCGGGATAGGCGCTCCTTGAGCACTTCCCGCCGGGCAAAAAGACGCATTTGCCCATGAGAGCTTTCCAAAAGAGTCAGAATCTCGCAGGCGATCTCCACTTCGACATGCTTGCCCTGAAGTCTGGCCAGGCAATCGTGCGCCTTTATTTTTATGTCCTCCATGCGCCCGGGAGGGTCTTCGAGGGCGTAGGTAAGCGTCCCTTTCCAGGTCCGTGGCTCAGTCAATTCAGCGTATACCACCGGAGACCATATACGGCATGATTTTTCCACCCCTGCACCTTCTTTCCTCTTGTACTTGTACATCTTATTGGTGATGAAGGCCGGGTATGATTTCAAAAAACCCTCAGAAAAAAGAAAAACTGCATGTTGCCATGCAGTGCCTGTCCTTTTTATTTACGAATTGGCTGAAGCGATCCTTATCTCTAGATCCTGATGGTCATATACAAACAACTCCACAGTTTCCGTCAATACATCTGCGTAGCTGTATGAAACTCGACGCTCTATTTTTCTTTCGTTGAGCTTAACCACAAATATATTGGGATACGTTGATTCTAAAACACCTATCCTTTCAATGATACGGTTCCTACCCCGGTTGGCTT
>JBDKUE010000006.1:0-14184 GCA_039679855.1 Syntrophomonas sp. | reverse complement strand
CGCAAAACGAATAAGAACGACGAAGCAGAACCCGATTATTTCCAGCAAACAGCCCGTCCGCTCAAGGATATGGCTCGGGGAGAATTGATCAATACGGAGAAGAGTTTGACGCCCAAAGAGGTTTAATCTTTAACCACTGGGGGTGGTCTTATGTACACCGAGAACACCAATGTCGATAAGGCCAGTTCGGTTGGGAATTATTTAAATCTGTATTTTGGCCAGAATCAGGGCGTCAGGTTGGGGGAGAGCACGGTTGCCAGCCGGCGAGTGCACGCCCGCATGCCGGAAAAGCGTGTTAAAGGCCAGATTAAGGTGTATACCAACCGGGATGCCGGCAAGACGTACCTTGATTATGTAGACCTGGACCAGGTGGTCCACATTGATGTATATCACAAGCCAGGAGAAATCGATCCCCGAGATGTTGCCAGGGCTATATTCTGGGGGATGGATCAGTATTTTCTGGAAAAGGATCCCCAGCTGCAGTATGCGGAAGATGAACGCTTCAAAATGGTCATTGAGTATGCCAACAAGATAACCATAACCACCAATATGGGTAAGGGACTGCTCTATGATCTCTATCAAAACGTGGTTAAACCTTTCACTGGTGAAGACGAAGGCGTGGATCACGTACACATCCTGGCCCGCCTGAAAAGAGAAGAATATTACCTGGTTTACGTTATAGCCGAGACAGTAGAGATGGTAATACGCGAAAGCGATGTTAAACTGGCCAAGGTCAGAAACATCAGCCATGGCAATCAAAAACAGGAAGAAGAGAGCTTTGGCGGCTATATCAAGCTGCCCTGGATGAAGCTCAAAGGACAGAATGCCAGGCAGCTGCCGGACCAGGAGAATGTAAACCAGTTGATAATGAAGCTGGCTGAAAAGTTCGGCGGTGTTGAAGAAATCCAGGAGTTCATGGAAAACTACTCGACCAATATATTCAAGCGTCGCGGTGTAGATCAACAGAAGAAAAAATGGGGCGAAGTTGAGCATTACGTCGAGCAATTAGAAGAACTGGGCTTGATGAAAGACGGCCTTATGGGCCGGGTTTTAACCAAAAAGGGTCTGCAGTTAAAAGACTATGTGATCAACCACCAGGTGGAACTGGAAACTGAAATTCGGCGCAATATGCGCAAGACTCCCACCGGGGGAGCCGGCCGCTTCAAAAGGATTGGCAAACTTGAGCAAAAAGCATCTACCATTGAGTTTACCAATCGCAACAAAACCATCAACAACCCGGATAAAAACTGGTCTGGTGATCTGGCTGTGCCGGAGACCATCATACAGGCCAAGAAGAATAGCTTTTTACGCGGGGATGGCCATTTTACCATCACTAAAGACGACCTGCACTACTATGACAAGAAAACCTACGTCCCCATAGACATCTGCCTGGTCATTGACGCCAGCGGCAGTATGGCCGGCGATAAAAGGCAGGCGGCCTGTTACCTGGCCGAGCACCTTTTGCTGACCGGCAAAGAAAAAGTGGCGGTGGTTACCTTCCAGGAAAGAAGCAGTGAGGTGGTGGTGCCATTCACCCACAACCAGCACATCCTGCACAAGGGATTGGCCAAGATCAGTCCGGCCGGCTTGACTCCGCTGGCGGATGGGCTGATGACCGCTTTCAACCTGATCAAGAACAACCGGGTGAGAAATCCTTTGATGGTTTTGATAACCGACGGCATACCAAATACGCCCTTATGGACCTTTGACGCCAAGGCCGACGGCCTGGAAGCCGCCTCCAAACTCCGGGACAGCAAAATCCGCTTTATCTGTATCGGCGTTGAATCCAACAAGCAATACTTGGAAAAGATTGCGGAGAAGGCGGGCGGGGTCCTATATTCGGTCGATGATCTGAACAGAGACAACCTGATTAATATTGTCCGGACCGAAAAGAAGTCAATTGTTGAAGAGAGACGACAAATGGCCTAAAAGAATTGACAAATTGATGTGAAATTTGACACAAGGCCATCGTTTTGATAATCTTTAGTATAGGACGAAGAACGAACCGGATTTGCAGGTTTGTTTTTTAATAACTCCTCCTTCATAAGGGCACCATTAACAACGGTGCCTGCTTTTTTTTCTGCAAGAGGCATATTTGTCCCATCCCTATCGTAGATTACTACAAAAGAGGGGAGGGGTGGATAGTGACCAGAACGTTCATGTGCGTCCTTGCTGTCGTTTTGCTGGCCGTCTGTTTGCTCAGCGGCTGCTCCTCGTCAGACAGCCAGGGCCTCAAGTCCTGGCAGGATTTGCTGAAACCGGGCACTCAGACTCAAAAGCAGGAAGCTCAGCAGGATAATGCTCAAGCAGTCGAAACGCAGAACCCGGTGGTGGAAACCGTAAAGGTGAAATTATATTTTGTGGACACCGGCACTAAAAAGCTGGTGGCCGAAGAAAGGCAGGTTGAAAAGACCCGGGCTATGGCCCGCAAAGCTCTGGAAGAACTGCTCAAAGGTCCGGAAATTGAGAAGCATGGAGCGGTTTTTCCCGCCGGTACCAGGCTTTTGGACGTCAATATTAAAGCCGATCAGCAGATCTGTCTGGTTAACTTCAGCTCAGAAATAGAGAGCTTATCGGCGCAGGAAGGAAAAATGCTGGTCTATTCCGTCGCCAACACCCTGGGCCAGTTTTCCAGCATCAAGGGAGTATCCTTCATGGTGGAGGGGCAAACGGTTCAGACCCTGGGACAAATGGATTTATCCAAACCGGTAAAACCGGATTACAAAGTTTAGAGTAAAGGCGGAAGACTATACTTTAACCTGGTGTAAATAATATAAAAAAAGGCTTTTTAGGCGGTGCACTTTTTTGAACCGAAGATAACAAAACATACATTTGCGGAACATAATATAGAATAAAGAAGAGAAAAGTGATAAATTATTTAATGATCGTCTGATTATGCCTAAAGGGATGTGCCTTAAGCAGCGATTACAAGGAATGCAGCAACCCGGCAGGCGGTCCGGCCCCTAAATAAAGGGGGCGGACGGCTTATTTTTTTATTGCATCGAGGTGTTAAATTTGGACAAAAAGAACCCGATCGGCATTTTTGATTCCGGAGTTGGAGGTCTGACCGTAGTCAGATCGCTTTTGGATAAACTGCCCGGGGAAAGCTTTATTTACTTTGGCGATACGGCTCACGTTCCCTACGGAAACAAAAGCGAAGAACAGCTTTTTGGCTATGCCAGGCAGATCCTTTCCTATTTGCTGAGCCGCAATGTCAAAGCGGTTATCGTTGCCTGCGGCACCCACTCATCGGTGACCCTGCCCAGTTTGGAAAAGGTTTGCACCCTTCCCCTGCTGGGGGTTGTAAAAGCTGGGGCCAGGGCTGCGTCAAAAACCAGCCGCAACGGCCTTATTGGGGTAATAGCCACCCATCCTACCGTGAACAGCCGGGCCTATACCGGGGCGGTACAATCGATAAATTCCGGGCTTCAGGTTTTTGAAAAGGCTTGCCCCAAATTCGTTCCCCTGGTAGAGAGCGGACAGCTGAACGGGTCGGCAGTCAGGGAAGCCATTGCCGAATATATTGGACCGCTTATGGAAGAAGGTATTGACACCTTGATTTTAGGATGCACCCACTATCCATTCCTGTCTGAAGCCATTCGCGAATATGTAGGACCGGCTGTCAATCTGGTGGACCCGTCTGACGAAACCATCGACGAAGTCCAGAGCCTTCTGGCCAGCCATGATTTATTGAGCACCAGCGCCAGGCGGGATGGATGCCACGAATTCTTTGTCAGCGGGCAGAATGAGTCCTTCTTCAATGTCGGCAAGCAGCTTATTGGCGATGTCATCAAAGAAGTTTCCAGGATTGAGTTGACATGAGCAAGATCGGCTTTACCACCAGCATCCCGGTGGAAATCATTTTTGCCGCGGGGAAAATACCGGTGGATTTAAACAACATTTTTATCGCTTCTGAACAGGCGGCAGCCCTGGTGGAGAAAGCCGAGGAGGCCGGGTATCCGCGCAATACCTGCGGCTGGATCAAAGGACTCTACTCGACGGCCCTGGAAAGTCCTATGGAGGCGGTTATCGCCGTTATGGAAGGCGACTGCAGCAACACCCAGGCTTTAATGGAGACCCTGCAGTTGAAAAACACCGCGGTAATTCCTTTCGCCTACCCCTTTGACCGGGATCCCGCTGCGCTAAAGGCCCAGATCTATAAATTGATGGACTATTTTCAGGTGAGTTTGGAGCAGGTAAACCGGGTTAAGAAAGAACTGGATGAAATCCGGGCTCTGTGCTCTCAACTGGACCTCTTGACCTGGCGGGAAAACCAGGCCAGCGGCTATGAAAACCACCTCTACCTGGTGTCTTCCAGCGATTTTATGAGCAATCTGCATCAGTATAAAAAGCAACTGAGCTCCCTTTTATCAGAAGTGCGCGAGCGAAAACCGGATCAAGCTGCGGTGCGCCTGGCTTATATAGGAGTGCCGCCCATATTCACTGACTTCTATCATGAATTGGAGAAAATGGGTGCCCGGGTGGTGTACAATGAAGTGCAGAGACAGTTCTCCATGCCCTATTTGTGCGATGATATAGTTGATCAGTATCTAAAATACACCTATCCCTACGGCGCCTTCGCCCGGCTGCAGGATATGGAAACAGAGCTCAAGCGGCGCCGGGTGGACGGGATCATCCATTATACCCAGACCTTTTGCTACCGGCAGATTGAGGACATGATTTACCGGGAAAAACTGCCCTACCCGTTTCTTACCCTGGAGGGCGACAAGCCGGGTAAACTGGACGCCCGCAGCCGGATGCGATTGGAGGCTTTCGTCGAGCTGCTGCGCCGGCCGCAGTCCTAAGAGGAGGCATTGGACATGCTGGGAATAGATTTGGGTTCCCGCCGGGTTAAGATAGTTGAAATGAACGAAAACGGCATTTTACAGCGCAGGTCTTTTGACACCATAAACTTTTACCGCGAATACGGGAAAATGGTAGAGGGCAGCCTGCACATAGATATGCCAGCCCTGGGACTGCCCGAGACCCTGCTTATTGCCACCGGATATGGGAAAACCAGCGTAAGGGTGGAGGGCGCCCGTAATATGCCGGAGATTCAGGCCCATGCGGCCGGTGCTGTCCATCAAAGTTCACAGAGGGACTTCACTCTGCTGGATATTGGCGGCCAGGATACCAAGGTAATCCAGGTGCGGGGTGGGAGACCGGTCGATTTCTTGACCAACGATCGCTGCGCGGCAGGCTCGGGACGGTATCTGGAAAACATGGCGGCAGTGCTCGGCATCAGCCTGGAGGGACTGTCTTCTTACGCAGATGTGTCTATCGAATTGAATGCAACCTGTGCGATATTTGCTGAGACCGAAATTATTGCCCGGGTCATAGAGGGATACAGCACCGCCCAACTGGGAGCCGGGGTGAATTATGCGCTGTACCGGCGTGTTGCTCCCCTTCTAAAGAAACTGCCCAGCCCGGTCTATATTATGGCCGGAGGCGGGGCCAAAAGCCAGGCCCTGCAGCAAATAGCGGCCCGGGACCTGCAAGCACCGGTGATTGCCCTGGCCGATCCCGAGTTTAACGGGGCTATCGGCTGCTGTGTGATAGGACGCGAGATGAGCAGCCAAGCCATATAACCGGATGCCTTAACGAGAAATATTGCAAATTTTCCCAACTGGAGCTTGACAAAATCCCTGGGAACATTCTCTATTAAATATAGTAATTATATAAAGGAGGCTCTTTATGACGCGACCCAATGACAGGCAAAACGATCAGATGAGGCCGGTTAACATTATTCCCGGCTTCGTTAAACACCCGGATGGCTCTGTTTTGATCGAAGCAGGGGATACCAGGGTTATTTGCACCGCAATGGTGGAAGAAAAGGTTCCACCTTTTCTAAAAGGGAGCGGCACCGGCTGGGTTACCGCTGAATACTCACTGCTACCCGGGTCCACCAACACCAGAACCGCCAGGGAAGCCGCCCGGGGACGTATCAGCGGGCGCACCTCCGAAATTCAGCGCCTTATAGGCAGGTCGCTGCGTGCAGTGGTGGACTTCAAAGCACTGGGAGAGCGCACTGTGTGGATTGACTGCGACGTCATCCAGGCCGACGGGGGCACCCGTACCGCTTCTATAACCGGGAGTTTTGTTGCCTTGTACCTGGCCATGGAAAAGCTGAAAGAACGGGGCGCGATAGCCGAGATTCCTATTTTGGACCATGTCGCGGCCATCAGTGTGGGTATAGTCGGCGATATTCCTCTGCTTGATCTGGAATATGTGGAAGACTCGCGGGCAGAAGTGGATATGAATGTAGTAATGACCGGACGGGGCAGCTTTGTAGAAATACAGGGCACGGCTGAAGGGCGGCCCTTTACCGATGAGGAGCACGCCGTTCTCATCGGCCTGGCCCGCAAGGGAATTATGGAACTGGTGCAGCTTCAGAAAGAGGCCATTAAAGGGGTCTTGAACCATGGCTAAAAAGCTGCTTCTGGCTACTCGCAACCGGCATAAGAAACAGGAGCTGGGCGTCATGCTGGAGGGCCTGGACATCGAAGTGTTGACTCTGGATGAGGTTCCGGAGCTGCCGGAAGTGGTCGAAGACGGAGCCAGCTTTAGCGAAAACGCAGAGAAGAAGGCTCTAGTCACAGCCCGGGCCAGCGGTTTCATTTGTCTGGCCGATGATTCGGGCTTGGAGGTCAAGGCTTTAAACGGCCAGCCCGGCGTCTATTCGGCCCGCTTCGCCGGACCCCAGGCCGATGACCGAATGAACAATGAAAAGCTGGTGGAACTGCTCAAGGAAATTGACCCGGCTCAAAGGGCAGCCCGCTTTGTCTGCGTCATAGCCATTGCTGATCCCCGGGGGAAGGTCCAGGTGGTAGAAGGGGAATGCCCCGGCTCAATAACTCTTAATGCCAGGGGGTCTGCGGGTTTCGGATACGACCCGCTGTTTATACCTGACGGCTATCAACAGACCTTTGCCGAAATCGGCTCTGAAGAGAAGAACCAGATCAGCCACCGCGGGCAGGCTTTGAGAAAGGCTCTGCCACTGATCAGAGACTTTGTTCTATGAGCTTCCAGAAAGGTAACGGAGGCAAAGTAGATGAAAATAGCAGTTGCGGCCGACACCCACGGACGCATAGAAGGCCTTAAGAAGCAGCTCATCATTGAAAAACCGGATCACCTGTTTTTTGCCGGGGATTTCTTGAGCGATTCCCGGCGTCTGGCCAAGCACCTGGACATAGCAACGGATGCCGTCCTGGGTAATTGCGACGGCCAGACCGCCGGGGAATGGGAAAAGGTAATTGAACTTGCCGGCAAACGCTTTTACATAGTTCACGGTCACCAGTTCGGAGTAAAGGGCAGCCTTAACACCCTTTTTTACCGAGGTCAGGAGCTAGGTGCAGATGCAGTTATATTTGGCCATACCCATGTTGCCTGTTGTGAACAGGTGGCGGGTATGTGGATGCTAAACCCGGGCAGCGCCTCCCGTCCCCGCAAAGGGAAAATGGCCAGCTATATAATGCTACAGATTGAAGGACCCAACATGGACCCCAGACTACAATTTTTCATTCCCTGATATCTCATTTCATAGTTGCATTATTCCATCTTATCTAAAGTCTATATACATAAAAGTGAAATTCACAATATAATTCGCTTGCATGAGGGATTTACAAAAGGTTTAGTCCCAAATATAATAAAAAACATAAATAAAATGGGACAAAAATACGATAAATACAATTAGCGCACAACAATTCGCCATATAATGGGAATAATGTCCTTAAGCGAAAGACTTTGGCGACAAAGGCAAACCATTGGAAACGATGGGACGCAAAGCTACAGGGCCTGTCTGCATAGACTGGCAGCCAGCTACCGAAGGGAGTCTTTTTATGTTCAAAAAGAGTTGTTCTGTTTTACTGCTGTTGTATATAGGGCTGCTGGAGCCTACATGGGGTGCGCTGGCGGATGCAAACGGGATTAAAATAGCCTCCGGGGAAAACGGCATTCTAAGTGTCCAGATGAATATGACCTCTGGCAAGTATAAACTGCTGGTCGCCAAGGACGGCGCCCGCTACTATTACGACCTTCATCCGGGGGGCCTGGAGCAGTTTCCTCTGCAGATGGGAAGCGGGCAGTATCAAATCGCCGTCATGGAAAATGTATCCGGCGATCAATACAGTTTTGTTAAAAACCAGACCGTTTCTTCAAATATCGAAGAAGACACCGCGATTTTTTTAAATTCGGTGCAAAACATCAACTGGGATGAAGGCAGCGAGGCCGTGAAAATGGCTGCGCAGCTTACCCGGGGAGCGGCAACCGACAGCGAGAAGATCAATATTATTTACAGCTATGTGATTGAGAACATTTCCTTTGACAAGGCCGGGCTGGGAACGCTGCCGTCAGACTATGTTCCTGATATAGACCAGACCTTGCAGAGTAAAAAGGGCATTTGCTACGATTTCTCCTCCCTTTTCGCTGCTATGGCCAGAAGCGTGGGAGTACCCTGCAAGCTGGTAAAGGGCTATTCCGACAACGCCGTAGGATATCATGCCTGGAACGAGGTTTACCTGGATGGAACCTGGAAGATAATCGATACCAGTGTAGATGCCCAGGTGCCTGGCACTATGTTTAAGAAGAGCAGCAACTATAAGAAGGTATATGAATACTGATAAACGCTGTTATTCAGAATGATGTATTAGAATTCGCATTAAGGGGACAAAACCGCAGCGCTGATAAAAAGTCAGCGCTTTTTCATTGCCTTCACGGACTGCCAACTGCTGGATTGTAGTACCCCTGGTTTTCAGCCAGTCCAGGGAAGTTATGAGTAGATGTCTGCCTATCCCCCGACCCCGCCATTCTTCGCTCACATAGAGGGAGTCAATTTCGCCTTTTTGTTTATCGTCAATAGTGGCTATGCAGTAGGCTATGAGTGCATCTCCGTATATAGCCAGTTCAATCAGCATCTGCCCGGACCCGGATTTGGCCAGCAAATCAGACCGGCGCTCTTCCCAAGCGCGACTGCGGGTCATTGCCGCCCGTTGTGGGTCTAATCGGGCATGGAATTCACGCAGGTCCTCCCACAGGCTAGCAGCCCTATCCAGTAATTCAGGGCCGCCCAGCTGATATTCAATGTCCATAGACTGCCTCCTTTTGCATTCGGTTCATTTCGTGATCTTCATATATAAAAAGATAACACCCCGGCGGCTTTATATACCAGGAGAAAAACGCGGCCAGGGTAAAAGTTTAGATAGCTCTAGCTGCAGACACGCGCGGACGTATAGAGACCTTAAGAAGCAAGCTCATCATCGAAAAACCAGATCACCTGTTTTTGGCCGGGGATTTCTTGCTGTCTGAAAGAGATATTTAAGCAAGCACCAGTTAAAAACTTTTTTAACAATCTGCAGAAGCATTCCCGTTTTATGATTGAAAAACATAGTATATGGATAATACGCAATGGTAATATATAGAAGCCAAATAGAATAACCTGTTGCTTTTTTGTAATAAAGCACGAATTAGTAAAAAACTAGAACCAAAGCCCAAACAACTCTAATTATGACTACTTACATAAACATATGCTTATATTTGCTGTCGATAATTTAGTAAATAAATGGAACAACAACGAACTATCTCATCATATGATAGTTGACAAAGTAGTCGAATATTTTCGAATTCATGAATATTATGATAAACATGGAGAATAACCATGATAATGGGAGAATTTGCTGCATAATTGATGAAGAAGCCAATATATCAAATTTTATATGTGGATGGTTTTTAAATTACAATTTCAGTATAAATAACTTAATTTCACTTCGATAGCCGTTGTACAAGCCTTAAGTAAATACTGCCATTCTTACACTGAAAAAGAAGTTTGGATTGTCTCAAGTCTATCCTAAAAACCGTCAACCTCCATGTCGTTTTGCTCAGGGACGATTGCCCACTAAACCCCAAGTAAAATGCCGCAAATCACAAATCGGTGTCTGCTTAAATCCTTAATACTCTTGATTCACAATTTAGGTAACTTGATCATTTTACTCCCTTTGTATTTCTCAAACGTCCAAATATAAAATGAATCTGCCGATTTACTAAATTTTTATAGAAGAGAAGGGAGCCCCTGAAGGAGGTGGTTTCACGCCAGGCATAAGTGAAAATGAACTATAAACCCATAATTTCTTACGGAAAGGAGGGAAGAGAATGCTGAGAAAGAGTGCGATGCTAAAACGTCCATATTTCATGATAGCCCTGGTGCTTGTCTGCGTCCTGGGATTGGGAGGTCTAGTGCGAGCGGCCAGTTTTTGGGACATTGACGGCTCCTATGCCAGGGACGAAATCATTTATTTAGCTGATCGCGGCATAATTGTAGGGTATGAAGACGGAAGCTTCAGACCTGCTGGATTGGCCACCCGCGGCGAATATGCCTGTATGCTGGCGCATAATTTTAACCTGGCGCCAAATCCGGAAGCTGCCGCCAGGTTTACAGATGTGCCGGCCGATTCATGGTATGCGGGTGAGATAGGGGCGGTGGTTGATGCCGGGATCGTCGCTGGAACCTCTGCCGATTCGTTTTCTCCGAATGCCCCCCTGACCAGGGAAGAAGCACTGGTTATCCTGTTTCAAGCCATGGGTCTGACCGAATATGCAAAATCCTTAAAGCTGAAAGCCGCCTTCAGTGATGCCGGGCAGGTATCGTCCTGGGCCCAGGATGTGGTTGGACTGGCTGAAGCGGTAGGATTTACGGTAGGGATTCCCAATCCCGATGGAACTACCCGGTTTGGTCCGCGGGTAATGGTGGACCGGCAGACCCTGGCTCTCTGGCTTTGCATGGCATTAAAAAACCGAGGCGCATATCTGGAACAGGCCCAAAAACTGCTGGCCAATGTTCCAACTGAAGGGGTGCCCGGGGGAGAAGCCATTGAAACGCCGGTGGATGCAGTCACCAGTCCGGTTGTTACAAGGGGAAGTGACGACAACCCTGCTCCCACTACCTACCAGCTGACAGTAAATTCGGCGCCCCATGGAACGATTGCTTCCCCATATACACCAGGTGCCTATACCCGCCATGATGGAGATGTGGTAAGCATAACGGCTGTTCCGGATACCGGATACCAGCTTAATGACTGGATCATTACCGGAACTTACACCGGTGAGGCAAGGTCAGGCAGCACTATCACCTTTAATATTCAGGGCGATGTGCAGGTGACGCCGTTGTTTGCGCCTATAACCTGCCCCCTGATTGTAGACGAAGTTGCTAATGGGACAACCAATTTGCCGTATGCTCCTGGAGCCTATGACATCAATTATGGCACTCCAGTCACCATAAAGGCAGTGCCTGATCCAGGATATGCAGTAATTACCTGGTCAATTACCGGGCCGGTTGCCAATCGGGTAGAAACAGGCAACGATGTCAGCTTTATAATTCTGGGTGATGTGCAGATAGCTCCGATATTTGACATCCCTCCCCTAATAGAGGCTACAATTACAGCTTGCGGTGACTACGATCACAGCGAGTTAAACGTGGATGGCAGGGATTTCCGCATTGAGTGGACGCCCTCTCCCAGTATTGGGGTTACCAGTCAGGAAGTCTATATTCTTCCGGTGGCAATCCCCATAAACATATTGACCCAGACACCGGCGGCCATCTTTGACGATAACACCACAGGAAGCTGGACCGGGACTGAAAGCTTGAAAAAAGACGGAGCCAATAACAACCTGGCCGGGGGAGACTATGTAATCTATGTGGTCAGCAAGAGGGCTGGCGGCGGTGCTATTCAAACCGGTGCACCGATGACGGCGGTTCCGGAACATGAGCTGACTATAAGCGTTGATAACGCTTCCCACGGCAGCGCCGGGATAACGGGAACCAGTCCCTGGCAGACGCAGATAATTTTGTCCGAGGGGGCAACTGCCAGCATTACAGCCACTCCCAATGCCGGTTGGAGCTTTTACACCTGGACGCTGACTCCGATTCCTACCGCGAGTATTGCATCTGCCACCAGCACTACTGCTGATTTTACTATGGGTGACCGGGATGTTACCGCCAGGGCTTCATTTGAAGTTAAAATGTGTACGGTTAATATCACTATCAATCCTCCTTTGGCAGGGACAGTGAGCGACGGTTCGGGAGCGTTTACCACAAAACAGTACGTTTATTCAACACCGATTACCCTGGCTCCCACTCCAGAAACCGGTTACCAGTTTATAAGCTGGCAGGTAAATGGCGGACCACCGCAGGCGTCGCCTGCATTGAGTCTGGTTGTTACGGACGACACCAGCGTTACTGCCAATTTTGGTATTACACCGCCTTGCAGGCTTTTCGGTACTGTTTATCGAAATGCAGGGCCCCCTCTTCCGGGTGTAACGGTTCAATTATATGTGGAAACAATGCCGTTTGGTTTGCCAGTATTGACGGACGATTCCGGTGGTTTTAATTTTCCCGGATTGCCACCTGGCACGTATAATCTCGAGTTTACCAAGCCCGGTTACAAGACAATCTCCTATGGCGGTATTGTGCTGACAGCCGATCAATCCCTGCTGGTGTCAATGTACTCCGGCGGAGGAAATACCAAGGCTGATTTGCATGGATGGGTAACGGTCAACGGTATTCCTCAGAACGGGATCAACGTAACGCTTACCGACGGTTGGGGTCGTGTATCAACCAACTCCACTCATAACAATGGCGGCCCCGGATATTACCAATTTAACAACGTGACAGGATTGGGCAATTGTACAGTTACCGCAACCGATGGTATACACAGTGTTTCAGCAACGGTCTGGCTCTGGCCGGGCGACAATAGTCAGGACCTGGCCATAACTTTTCCGACGCTTTTAAGCATGAGGATGATGTTGATTCCGACTACATATTCGTTGAATGTCCTGGTCAATGATGCCAAGGGTGGGACTACTGATGTTGCCGGAACTACCAGCCTTGCTGAAGGTGAAACGATCACCATTACTCCGACTGCCAGCCAGGGATGGACTTTTGACGGCTGGACGGTCGAGCCCCCCCAAACGGTTTACGGGGCTGCGGCTGACACAGGCGCCATAACCCTGACCATGGGTGCGGTTGATATTACGCTTACCGCCAACTTCTCGCAGCCGGTTGCTTTCAATCCTCCAGATGTCACCGTGCCGGGCGGCAGCGCTGGAACCGGAGGAACTGAAGGAACAACCGGAGGAACCGGCGGAACAACTGGAGAAATTGACGGGATAACCGAAGGAACTGGTGGAACAACCGGAGGAATTGACGGGATAACCGGAGGAACCGGTGGAACAACTGGAGGAACTGACGGGATAACTGGAGGAACTGACGGGATAACTGGAGGAACTGACGGGACAACCGGAGGACCTAGCGGAACATCCGGAGCACCTGACGGAACGACCGGAGGTATTGGTGGAGCTAACGGAGGAACTGACGGCTCAACGGGAGGCTCTTCCGCAGGATAAAGCGTGCAGCGTTTAATCCCGCAATCAGAACAACAATACAAAGACCCGCTTTCGGTATTATGCTGAGGGCGGGCCCTTTTTTCGCTGGTTATACAGCAGCCTCTGGCTTTTTAATACCGAATTATATTGCTGCTATACTAAATCACTTTCTATGATTTTTACAAAGCGTTCCACCAGCTCCGGGTCGAATTGGGTGCCGCAATTTCTTTTAATCTCATCCAGGGCTTCCCTGGGCTTCATAGCCTGGCGATAGGGGCGGTCATTGGTCATGGCATCATAGGCGTCGGCTATGGCCAGCAGGCGGCACTTCAGTGGAATGTCTTCACCCCTTAAGCCCAGGGGATAGCCGGCTCCATTCCACCATTCATGATGTTTGAGTATATAGTCGGCTATAGGCGCCAGGTCCGGGGCGGCCAGGGCAATGCGGTGACCGATTTCACTGTGCCTTTGCATTTCAAGCCGTTCTTCAGCGTTTAATGGACCTGGTTTAAACAAGATCCTATCCGGAATTCCAACTTTTCCAATATCGTGGAACTGGGCCAAAAGCAACAACCCGTTGGTTTTGTGTTCAGGCAAGCCGATATCCGCCGCCATTCTGCTGACCAGTATCTGCATGCGGGAGGCGTGGCCATCGGTAATGAAGTCACGGGCTTCTAAAGCCTTGATAAGGGTTTGAACGATGGCGCTGCGTGCACTCCGGTTTTTGGTCAGTTTCTCCCGGCACATGTTGTTGTCCGCCAGCTTATAAATTTCGTTAAAGGTATTGGCCGGTCCGCTGCGCAGGGCAAACCC
>JBDKUE010000153.1:0-5486 GCA_039679855.1 Syntrophomonas sp. | reverse complement strand
TAGCGCAGAAAGAAGCCAGCAAAAAGGTTCCGGTCAAGGTGACCATAGGCACAGCTCCAGCCAGTCCCTTCCTGGCCGGTAAAATTCTGGTGGTTCCTGAAACGGTGACGGTCTATGGACCGGAGGCAGCCCTTACTGACCTCAAGGAAATTGCCGTCAAGCCCCTGGATCTGACCGGTAAAAACGCTTCGTTCACCCAGGAGGTGGAGCTCACCGCACCGCAGGGGGTCAAGGTTTATCCGGCCAAGGTTATGTTAAATATAGAAATAACCAAGACAAGCGGTAAAGAAGGTGTATGATGAAAGTTCGGGTGCGGGATCTAAGACT
Organism: Syntrophomonas sp.; assembly: GCA_039679855.1. Lineage (GTDB taxonomy): Bacteria > Bacillota > Syntrophomonadia > Syntrophomonadales > Syntrophomonadaceae > UBA5314. Next base: position 5,159 of record JBDKUE010000153.1, on the reverse strand, counting down.
CCCGCTGGATTTTGAGGAGGCCGATCTGTGGCGGGAGGCGGCCCGGAGCCTCGCTATAAGTGAAGCCGACATTGCAAACCTAACCCTGGCCCGGCAGGCGGTCGACGCCCGCCGCAGCCAGGTTTATTTCTCTATCACCCTGGATCTGGAACTGAAGGAAGGCACCAGGCTGGCGCCCGACTTCTTAAAGGGACCGCAGGCTGTTTTATTAGAACCTCCCCAGAAGCCCGCACTGCTTAATGGAGCCACCGCCCTGCCTTTCTCTCCCACCATAATAGGGGCCGGGCCGGCCGGATTGTTTTGCGCCCTGCTCCTGGCTAGAAGAGGCTATCACCCGGTCCTTTTTGAACGGGGCTACGATGTCGATAAAAGGGTGCGGGCGGTGGAATCGTTCTGGAGCCGGGGCAACTTCGATCAAGACGGCAATGCCCAGTTCGGCGAAGGCGGTGCCGGCACTTTTTCCGATGGCAAATTGACCACCCGCATTGGAGACAACCGGGTGCGCCTGGTTCTGGACGCCTTTGTAGAGCACGGGGCGGATCCTCAAATCGCCTACCAGAAAAAACCCCATGTGGGGACTGATGTCATAAGACAGGTAGTTAAAAGCATCCGCCAGGAGATCATCGACCGGGGCGGCCAGGTGCATTTTCAGAGCCGCCTGTCGGACATTCATATTAACCAAACCGCTGTGGAAAGCATAACTATAAATGACAAAGCGCAGGTTCCGTGTTCGGTCCTGGTCCTCGCTATAGGCAACAGCGCCCGCGACGTCTTTCGCCTGTTGGCCCAGCGGGGGGTCAGCCTTACCCCCAAGGCCTTCGCGGTGGGGGTTCGCATCGAACACCAGCAGGACTTCATTGATCGGACCCAATATGGGGACTATGCCGGGCATCCCCGTTTGGGAGCGGCTGATTATCATCTTACCTATCAAGACCGCCAGGCGGGCAGATCTTTTTACACCTTCTGCATGTGCCCCGGGGGCTATGTAATCGGCGCGGCTTCCGAAGCCGGTCAGGTAGTTATCAACGGTATGAGCTGCGCGGCCCGGGACAGCGGCCGGGCCAACAGTGCGGTAGTGGTCACGGTTGGTCCCAACGATTGGGGCAACAGCGCCCTGGGCGGGGTGGAATTGCAGGAGAGCCTGGAAAGGCGCGCCTTCCAAATGGGAGGTGGAGACTACCGGGCCCCGGCCCAGTTGGTGCAAGATTTCCTTCGTCATCGCAGTAGTATATCTTTAAAAGGGTCTCTGGCCACATTCAGACCGGGAGTAAACGCGGTTAATCTGTGGGATCTGTTTCCCCCGGAGCTGTGCCAGGTTATGGAAAGGGGCCTTAACAACTGGGAAAGGCGGATGCCCGGTTTTACGTCCGGACCGGCGGTCTTGACCGGGGTGGAAACCCGCACCTCCAGCCCCTTGCGAATAGTGCGCGGGGAGAACCTCAATTCGATCAGTCTGGATAATCTCTACCCCTGCGGGGAAGGTTCGGGGTATGCGGGCGGGATTGTCAGCTCGGCGGTGGACGGGTTAAGGGTGGCGGAAAAGATAATTTCAATTTATAATAAGCCAGATAAGGTATTTTATTTCGAATGAAAAAGAATATAATCCTATTATGGGTATTTTAGGGAATAATATGCCGCTGGGGAGATTGAGCTAACAGGAGGGGCAGGACACGTGGGCACTTTGTTTGGAACCGACGGGGTGAGAGGTATTGCCAATTTGGAATTGACACCAGAGCTGGCCTTTGATCTGGGCCGGGCGGGTAGTTTTGTGTTGGCCGAACAGGATTCCAGCACCCGGCCGCGTATTTTGGTCGGAAAAGACACCAGAATATCAGGGGATATGCTGGAGGCGGCTTTAACCGCCGGGATCTGCTCCACCGGGGCGGACGTTTTGACCGTTGGGATTATACCTACCCCGGCCGTGGCTTACCTGACTGAAAAATACAACGCTTCCTGCGGGGTGGTAATTTCCGCATCCCACAATCCGGTATCCGATAATGGCATCAAGTTCTTCGGTTCCAGCGGCTACAAGCTGCCTGACGAAGTGGAAGAAGAGATTGAAAGGCTGGTCCTGGCCGGAACCAGGAACCTCAGCCGCCCTTTCGGTGCCGATGTAGGCCGGGTTTATGATGTCAAAGAGGCCCTCAACAACTACCTGAGTTATTTGACCGCCTGCTATAGCCTGGATCAGGATCTGCAGGGACTTACCGTAGTTATGGACTGCGCCAACGGGGCGGCTTACAAAGCGGGCCCCGAACTCTGGACCCGTCTAGGGGCCAGGGTGCTGCCTATCCACGACAGTCCCAACGGGGTAAACATCAATGAACGCTGCGGTTCCACCCACACTCAGGGCCTGTGCCGTGCGGTGGTTGAGAACAAGGCCGATCTCGGTGTAGCTTACGACGGCGACGCCGACCGCTGCATAGTAATCGATGAAAACGGCCAGGAACTAGACGGCGACCACATCATGATGATGTGCGCCCTGGACCTGCACCGGCGCGGACAGCTGTATCCCCGCAGCATTGTGGCCACGGTTATGAGCAATATCGGGCTGGACATTGCCCTGCGCCGGGAAAACATAAAGATACACAGCTGCAAGGTCGGGGACCGTTATGTTTTAGAGAAGATGGTTGAGACCACCTCTATCCTGGGAGGCGAGCAGTCCGGCCATATTATATTTTCCCGCTATGCCACCACCGGTGACGGTTTGTTGAGCTCCATCAAAGTGGCCGAGGTAATGCGCCGCAATGGAATGAAGATTTCCGAACTAGCCAGGGAACTTGAGAAACAGCCCCAGCTGCTGGTGAATGTCAAAATGGACAACAAGGAAGAGGTGTTAAACCACACACTGGTTCAGGAAGCCTTGCAAAGAGCCGAGCAAAGGCTCGGGGAATGGGGCAAACTGGTGGTGCGTCCATCGGGAACTGAACCTCTGGTTCGCCTGATGGCTCAGGGGCCGGAACATGATTTGCTTGAGGAGGTGATTGATGATATCAGGAAAGCGATTGAATTAGCTCAATAAATATGCCTTGTTCTTAAAAACAGATACAGGCAGTAATAAGCGCCTGACCCGGAGGCCGGTTATTACCAGGCTTCGGGTGACGAGGAGGGGGTCTATCGAACTTTCGGCGGGTGCCCCCCGGTGTATCCAGCATCGACAGCCAGGCCACAAAACCGGAAAGCAATTTTCGGGCCAAAAGGCCTCGCACTGGCAATAAGATTACCTTTAAGGTAAAGGAGTTGGCAAAAGGATCTGCCCCAATACTCCTTTGACCTTATATTGTTTTGGGCAAATTTTTAATGGGAGAGATTAATCATGTGTGGAATTATGGGATATATAGGCAACGGCAATGCCGTGCCGGTAATTATAGACGGCCTGGCCAAACTGGAATACCGGGGGTATGATTCGGCCGGGATAGCCGCCTTCCGCGGCGGCGCCCTGGAAGTAAGCAAGAAAAAAGGACGTTTAAGCGACCTGGTGGAAGCCCTGGGCTCCTACCAGCCGAGCAATATCGCCATAGGGCACACCCGCTGGGCCACTCATGGAGTTCCCAGTGATCACAACGCCCACCCGCATTGTGATTGCAGCGGACGCATCGCCCTGGTGCACAATGGCATAATCGAAAACTATGCTTCTTTGAGGAAAGAGTTAATTCTAGAGGGACATGATTTTGTTTCCGAGACCGACACCGAGGTCATGGCCCACCTGGTGGAAAAGTTCTATGACGGCTCCCTGGAGGAGGCGGTCCGCAGGGCTTTGTCCTGTGTACACGGTTCCTTTGCCATTGTAGTGATGTCAAGTGTTGAGCCGGACAAGATCATAGCTGCCAAGAAAGACAGCCCGTTGATAGTGGGATTGGGAGAGGGAGAAAACTATGTAGCTTCAGATATTCCGGCCATTCTGGGCAAGACTACTCAGGTTTACATCATGGAGGACAATGAGTTCGTGGTGATAACTCCAGACTCGGTGGTAGTAACTGATCTGCAGGGCAGCCCCATAAAAAAGGAAGTGTTCCAGGTAACCTGGGATCCGGTGGCTGCCGAAAAGGGCGGTTTTGACCATTTTATGCTCAAGGAAATCCATGAACAGCCCGAGGCCATCCGCAAGACCTTGACCGGCCGCATAAAGGACGGCGCTGTGGATTTCTCCGATCTGAATTTCGATGACTATTTAAGAAATGTTAACAAGATATTCATGGTGGCCTGTGGAACCGCCTATCATGCAGGAGTAGTGGGGCGCATGGCTATCGAGAAGCTGGCCCAGATCCCGGTGGAAACCGACATCGCTTCGGAGTTTCGTTACCGGAGAGTGTTGTGGAACCCGGGCGACCTCATGATAGTGGTCAGCCAATCAGGCGAAACGGCCGACACCCTGGCCGCCCTGCGTGAAGCCAAACGCAACGGCATCAAGGTTCTGGCCATTACCAACGTGGTCGGCAGCGCCGTAGCCCGAGAGGCGGACCGGGTCATCTTCACCCATGCCGGGCCGGAAATAGCGGTGGCATCGACCAAAGCCTATACCACCCAGCTGGTTATAATGTACCTGCTGGGATTATATCTGGCGGGTTTGAGAGGCAGCTACGACCAGGCCAAACTGAGGGCCTTGACCAGTGAACTCCTGTATATGGACACCATGGCTGAACAGGCCTTAAAAGAGCAGGAAAAGCTCCGGGTTTTAGCGGACAAATACCGGGATGTGCAGAGCACCTTCTTCCTGGGCCGGGGTTTGGACTGGGCAGTGGCTCTGGAAGGCGCCCTCAAGCTCAAAGAAATATCATACGTCCACGCCGAAGCCTACGCGGCCGGCGAATTAAAGCACGGCCCCCTGGCCCTGATCCACGACGGGGTGCCGGTTCTGGCCTTGATCACCCAGGATAAACTGGTCGACAAAGCCATGTCTAATATCAAGGAAGTCAAAGCCCGCGGAGCTGTGGTAGTAGCCATATGCAAGGAAAACCTGCAGGAGGACTGCCAGGAGTGTGACGAACAGATCCTGCTGCCCCGCATCAATCCTCTGCTGACTCCGATTGTCTCAGTAATTCCCTTGCAGATATTCGCTTATTATATGGCTGTATTTAGAGGTGCTGACGTTGATAAACCGAGAAATTTAGCCAAGAGCGTAACAGTCGAATAGCATACATGGTTAAATATGTTTACGT
>JBDKUE010000062.1:0-6940 GCA_039679855.1 Syntrophomonas sp. | reverse complement strand
TCCTCCCTTAATAAACTTAATTTTTCTTCCGATAACTCTTGTTATCACAGTATTTCATTTTGTTAACGAAGATTGTTTCTCTTGAATATTACATCTTTGTGTAATTATGGGTTTGAGTGAGTAACATCCCTTAAGACCGCATTTATTCACTATTTCGGCCGTTGGGATTCCACATCAACTCCTGGCAGCAAACCTCCCATGTCTTCCTGGGTCTTCGCCCTAAATTCCTTCGTCCTGCCTACCCAAGAGGTGGAACGTCAGTCATGCTCCTTTGCTGGGTCTATGCCCTTAGGGACTAATTCAACCTGACTGTCCCGGCTCTTCGTTTTCATTTGGTATTGTCTATTTCTGGTTCTTGTAAGCTCCAGCGGCGTTGGTAACTCTGAACCTCGCGGAATGTACGGGTTTAGGCAGCCGTTCTTATTCCTCGCTCAATGTCACCTAGCATCTTTTCTGCGCTGTAATTGGCACCAGTTCTTAAGATTCCATAGAACACGCGGATAAGCTTACCGCAGAGCGCTATTATCGATTGCATCTTGGTTAAAGGATTCTTTTCCCTGGTTAAATTCCTATGATGCAACATTCTGAATTCCCGATTCTTTGCCAGAATCGTTATCATGGCCATGAATAAACCATGTCTCAAACGCCTTCTTCCCCGGCGGCTTATCCTGGTTTTGCCTTTGTGCTTGCCAGAACTGTTTTCCACTAGATTAAGTCCCGCCAGCTTCTGGATCTGACGTGGATCCTCAAAGCGGCTTATGTCGCCTACTTCTCCTACAAAAGTTGCTGCCGTGATCAATCCCACTCCTTTGATGTCCAGCAGTTTTCCTGCATTCGGAACCTGCAACAATAGTTCCATCATAAGCTGCTCCAGCTGCTCGTATTGCTTAACATAAAGCTCATGTTCATCAAGAAGGTTCTGAAGGCTGGCTTGCGCAGCTACCAGGCCTATTTTACGCCCGATACTTACTCCGGCTTTTTTCACCAGTTCTTCGGCACGTCTGATTCCTGCTGTGCGTTTCATAGTTTGTTTCCAGGCTGCCATAATCTTCATCACACCGGCTGATGTGATTCTCTCCGGGGTCGAAAAGTGCCGCAATGTCAAAAACGCTGCCTGGCGCCGCCAGTCTTTGAAGACCGTTTGGAATTCTGGAAAGTGGATATCAAGCCACCTGGTTACCTGGTTTTTGATGGCTGTCAGCCGCTGCACCAGACGGTCACGTTCGGCCACCGCCTCGCGTAGTTCCTGATACACGTCTTCTGGGATGTAAACCTCCCGGTAGCGCCCATCCTTTACCAGCATGGCAATAGTCTTCGGGTCTTTTCTGTCGTTCTTGCTCGGGCTGTTATCATCCAGCTCTTTGGTCCGTTTGACATGAAACGGATTAACGATCGCAAGTTTGTGGCCCTGGGACTTAAGAAAATCTCCCATTGTAAACCAGTAGTGGCCTGTGGGTTCGAAGCCGACGATCATATCCGCCTTGTCATGCTGCTTACATATGCTTTGCATCCACTGCGTCAGATGGTCGAAACCTTCTGCCGTGTTGTTAAACTTAAGCAGCTTTGATAGCTCAATCCCCCGCAAATCGAAAGCTCTAGCGTAATGAGTTTCTTTTGCTACATCAATGCCAACTACCAGTGTCGAATTTTTGATTTGCGAAATCTTCTCATTTTGTGTATTTTTCATATAGGGACGCCTCCTCAACTTTGAATTGTGCCTTACTTTTGCGGGTTTCAGCACAATTTCATTGTAGAGACTGGCGTCTCATTTTTCAAAGACCTTCCTTAAGCATTACAGGAATGCTCCTTAAATAATTTAGTTGTCGGAATGACTACCCGTTAAACCGGTAGCCGTAGCCCCAGATAGTCTTAATATTTTTATTGGCCCCCGATTCACGCAGTTTCTTGCGCAGCCGTTTGATCAGATCATCTACCGCCCTTTCGCTTCCTACATAATCACAGCCCCAGACCCGGTCCAGCAGCTCCTGCCGGGTAAAGGTGCGGTAGGGCTGCCCCATCAGCAGGAGCAAGAGCTCGTATTCCTTGGGGGTGAGCATCACTTCTCCGTCGTCAACCGTGGTGTGGCGATCATTTAAGTTGATACGCAAATTACCGATTTCCATAAGCTGAGCCGGCATAATAGGCAAAGCGGAACGCCGGAAAATGGAACGGACCCTGGCCACCAGCTCCCGGGGGCTGAAGGGTTTGGTCAGGTAGTCATCGCCCCCCAGTTCCAAACCGAGCACCCGATCCGCTTCTTCCCCCCGGGCGGATATGAAGATGATAGGGATGCCGCTGCGGCTTCTGATATCGCGGCAGAAGTCAAGACCGTCTTTATTAGGCAGAAACAGGTCAAGAATAAACATATCAGGATATCCGGTACGTTGAATACGCTCCATGACACTTTCCACTGACGCGAAAGTCTCTACCGAAAACCCTTCCCGGGCCAGGTATTCAGCGATAATAAAGCGTATGTTTTCTTCTGGATCGATTACATAAATAGACCGCAAACTAACCACCCCGTTGTACTTATTCTGAGTTAGGTATGATGAAGCAGCCAATGCCGGGCTGCCGCCGGTTGCCCTACTCAAAGCGCAAGGCCTCAATGGGATTGGCATTGGCTGCTTTACGCGCCGGATAATATCCGAAAAACAGGCCGATCAGCAAAGAGAATCCCATGGCTATGAAAGCCATCACCGGCGATACTTTCATGGTCATGCCGGCCAGTAGGCTAAGCAATTGTGAAGCGCCCCATCCCAGCAGGACTCCCAACAGTCCGCCTATCAGGCACAGCAGGAGAGCCTCGATTAAAAACTGGGTCAAAATTGCTCTGGTGCTGGCCCCGATGGCCATGCGAACGCCTATCTCCCGCGTTCGTTCGGTAACCGATACCAGCATGATATTCATAATTCCTATACCTCCTACCAGTAATGAGACGGCGGCAATGCCCCCCAGCAGAAAGCTCATCATTTTAGTGGTATCCTCAACTGTTGACAGGACTTCGGCCATATCTCTTATCCGGAAATCATCTTCAGCCGTATCGGCCAGGCGGTGACGCTGGCGCAGCAGGGTAGTCAGGTATTCTTTAAGGGGGGTGAGGGCTTCGGCACTCACCCCCTGGACATTTATGGTGCGCACCGTCTGGGAACCCAGCAGGCGCTGCTGGGCGGTGCTGAGCGGTATGTATATGATGTCGTCCTGATCCGAGCCGCCGCTGCTTCCTTTGGTAGACAAGACCCCGATAACGGTAAAATCGATGCCGTTAATCCTGATGGTCTGTCCCAGAGGGCTGCCGCCATTTAAAAACAAATTCTCTACCACGGTTGAACCCAGAACCGCTACCCGGCTCATATTGGCAACATCGCTGGCCGTGAAAAAATCCCCCTGGGTGGTGGGCCAGTTCTTGATGAGCTGCAGTTCGGGAGCGGTGCCATCCACGGTGGTGGTCCAGGTATCGCTGCCCAAGGCTACGGTGACCCCGTTGGTACTGGCTTCACCGGCCACGTATTTGACCAGGGGCAGGGTTTTTATAGCCTCGACGTCTTTATTGGTCAGTTGGGCGGTGCTGACCCCGCGAATCGGGCCGCTGCTGCCGCCGGCGGAAATGGTTAAAAGGTTGGCTCCCATGCTGGATATCCGGTCGGTTATGCCCGATGAGGTGCCCTGGCTCAGGGCCACCATGGCTATAACCGCCCCTACGCCGATGATTATCCCCAGCATGGTCAGGAAAGAGCGCATTTTGTTGACCAGCAGGCTGCGCCAGGCCATTTGAATCGTCGATACTAAATCCATTGCTATCCCGCCTTCTGCTTTTATACGGCCTTGCGGACCGGGAACGCCTCTTTATCCGCTTCCGTTCTCACAACACCGGCCTCTGCCCTCAAGTGCTCGGGCACTATTTCATCATTGATGATCTGACCGTCGCTCAGGCGCACGATGCGCTGGCAATGCTGGGCAATATCGGGTTCATGGGTAACGATGGCAATCGACAAACCCTGCTCGCGATGCAGTTGCTGCAGGAGTCCCATTATTTCTACGCTGGTTTTGGTGTCAAGTGCTCCGGTGGGCTCGTCGGCCAGGAGCAGATGAGGGCGGTTTACCAGGGAGCGGGCGATGGCCACCCGCTGCTGCTGGCCGCCTGACAACTGGCGGGGCAGGTGGTGCTCACGGCCCTGCAGTCCTACCAGGCGCAGCATTTCCATGCCCCGGGCCTCTCTTTCTCGGCCTTTTACCCCGGCGTAGATAAGGGGCAGGCATACGTTTTCCAGGGCGGTGGCCCTGCCCAGCAGATTGAACTGCTGAAAAACGAAGCCGATCAGGATGTTGCGCAATTTGGCCAACTGGTCCCGGTCCAGGGCCATGATATCCTGCCCGGAAAAGATATAGCTTCCCTCATCGGGCTTATCCAGACAGCCCAGCAGATTCATCATGGTTGATTTACCGGAGCCGGAAGGCCCCATGATGGCCAGCATTTCTCCCTTGGGTATATTAAGGGATACCGAGCGCAGGGCATGAACCGGTTCTCCCGCCCCCCAGTAGGTCTTGCTGATGTTTTTTATGGAAATTACATATTCACTCATATTGCTTCTCCTTTCAAGTTGCCGATGTTTTACATGCCGGGAGGCGGTCCGCCCATGCCGCCCATACCGCCCATGCCGCCCTGGTTCCTCTGATTGCTGCTGTTGGAGTTGCTGGAGCTGGAGCTGGATGAGGATGAACTGCCGGAGCTTGAAGTTACGGTATTGGACCCCACTATGATGGTGTCGCCTTCGTTCAGGCCTTCGATCACTTCATAATTGGACCCGTCACTCATTCCCAGGACCACGTTTTTAACCACCGGTTGATTGTTTTGCATAACCAGGATCACGCTCTGCTTGGTTTCGCTGGCGGGCGCTGCTGATGAAGTACTTTCGCCGGCCGGTGCGGCACTGCCTCCCGATGGGGCCGAAGCGGCGCCTGATGCAGCCGTAGGGTTGTTTTTCAGATAAGTTTGGGCATAACTTACGGCCATCATGGGAACGGTCAATACATCGGTTTTGCGGTTTACAATGATGCTGGCGGATACCGACATGCCGGAAAAGAGCTGGTGGTCAGGGTCCACGCAGGAAATAAGAACCGGATAATACTGAACATTGCTGACCGTTTGGGCTTCCGGGGTTATCCGCAGTACGGTCCCTTGGAAGGTCTTATTGGTGAAAGCGCTGCTGGTGAACTCCACTTCCTGCCCGGCTTGGATGCGGGCTATATCCGCTTCATTGACCAGGGCGCTCATCTGCAGGTCTTCGCTCATAACCGTCAGCAGGGTGCTGGAGCTGCTGCTCAAGCCGTTGATCTGGCCTACCTGGCCGTTAACCGCCCCGATGATCCCGTCAAAGGGAGCGACCAGGACGGCTCCTTCATAGTCGGACTGGGCCTGGGCGACCTTGGCCTGGTCGTTGACCAGCTTGGCCTGGGCCGTTTCCACATCCCACTGGGCTTTGGTGTAATCGTTCCGGGCGGTTTCCAGATCACTCTGGGAAATGGCGCCGGCATCGAACAGGGTCTGCTGCCTTTCCAGGGTTTTAAGTTTGGAAGAACAGGTCATTTCGGCCGATTTTACACTTATCTGGTCCTGCTCCAGTGAACTGTAGGCTTGCTGGAGAGAGGCTTGCAGGGTGGTGGCGTCCTGCTCGGCCAGGATATCTCCTTGCTTTACGCGATCCCCCGGCTGTACGTTGAGGGCGGTAATGGTGTTGTCGCTTTTAAAACCCATTTCCGATTTTTTTACCGGTTCCAGGGTGCCGGTGGCGGTTATGGTATCGCTGATGGTGGATTTGGCTGCCTGGGCGGTTAAATAATCAGTTTTATTGCTGCTGCCCAGGTATTTATAGACACCGAAACCGGAAGCGGTCAAAGTAAGCAGAATGACCAGAATTCCGATCACTTTCTTTTTCCAAGACATGCCGTGGATCTGCTGCTTGATAAGAACCTCCTGAACGGTATCCACGGACAAGGGCGCCTTTTCGGGCCGGGATTCTACCGCTGCACCTTCTCCCTGGATGCTGTTTTCTTCTGACATATAAGCTTCACTCCTAATAAAATTTTTAATTCCGTATACTAACTGCATATATTATCCAGCCTGAAACTGAAACCGCACTGAATGCTGACTGAAAAATCATTGAATATCTCCCGTGCTTTTTACTTACTATGGCAGGGATTAGAGGGGGAAAAGCGCCGTCTCCATTATAAAACCCGGGCGGTATTCAACTTCCGCTGGCCTTGTCTGAGGTAATATTTGGGCTATAATAGGGTCAACGACCATCAATTGTGAGATGTTTTAGGGAGGAAAGGCATGCCGTTTAATAAAGACCAGGATGAGATACGGGCAATCGCGGCCGAGAACGTCAGTTATGCCCTGGGATACAAGTTTGTCACCCTGCTGCTGCTGTCTGATATATTGTACCGGGCCTGGACCAAGGGGGATGCCGCCTGGGACTTGATGGGACTGGTGCTGGGGAGCGGCCTGCTGGTCACCCTGTACCAGGCCAAGAGCCGAATGTTTACTGCGCGTTGGAAGCAGTATGCCGGATTGCTGCTAATCCTGCTGGCGCTTGTGTCGGCCTTGCTGCTATGGGGGCGGCGCTAGAAATGAGTTCGGGAACGGTTCTTGAAGGGGATAATCGGAAGTTTTGCGTTGGAAAAAGGCTCAGAACCATGCTAAAAGCATAAGTTTTGAGCCTTAAACATGGGTGCGCGCAAAATTTTCCTCTATCATCCATATCAGGAGTGAACCTATTGAATCCCAATGGTCAAGTTCACTAATCATTAGAGAATGGATTGTCTTCTAAGATTCATTCCTGTGATATTTCATGTCTGATTCTAAGCTTTTCATGTCGCAATTCCAGCAGTTCATGTTACGCCAGACAAATCATATAAAATAAGTATTATAATGGCTGATATG
>JBDKUE010000022.1:0-6515 GCA_039679855.1 Syntrophomonas sp. | reverse complement strand
TGTCAAAATAGTTTAATCGTGATTCAAGGCTTAAGATTGCCGCGTCGCTTCGCTCCTCGCAATGACCCTATATAGGCTAATTGTCATTGCGAGCCAAAGGCGTGGCAATCTTAAACGCTCTTATATCTTGCTTATTAATACTTTATCGACACCCTGAGCCCGCTCAATAAGCTGAATGGGCTTGGTTTGTTTTACGACCTAGAATTTATCCAGGTATTGCTGAAGCTCCCAGTCATAAACGCGGGAGCTGTAGGATTCCCATTCCTTGGTCTTGGCCAGAATAAAACGGGAATAGATATGTTCGCCCAAGGCGTCTTGAATGAGCTTGTCATTTCTCAGTTCGTCTAGGGCTTCGTACAGGTTTTCCGGCAGGGATTCAATTTTATTCTGTTTTCTCTCTGCCAGATCCATCTCATAAATGTTCTGATCTACGCTGGGGGGTGGAGTCAGCTGGTTTTTGATGCCGTCCAGGCCTGCTTTTAAGATAACCGCCAGACCAAGGTAGGGGTTGCAGCTAGGATCGGGATTGCGTACTTCGATCCTGGTGCTGATACCTCTTTTGGCCGGGATGCGAATGAGCGGGCTGCGATTGCGGTGCGACCAGGCGATATAAACCGGGGCTTCATAACCGGGAACCAGTCTTTTATAGGAGTTTACGGTTGGATTGGTAATGGCCGCAACAGCCCGGGCGTGCTTCATCACTCCGGCTATAAACTGTTTGCAGGTTTCGCCCAATCCATCCGGTTGGGAGGGATCGAAGAATATATTCTGCCCGTCTTTGAAAAGAGAGCAGTGCATGTGCATGCCCGAACCATTAATTCCGAAGACCGGCTTGGGCATGAAAGTGGCATGCAGTCCGTGGCGCTGAGCGGCAATTCGCACCGCTATACGGAATGTCACTATATTGTCCGCCGTTTTTAAAGCATCAGTATATTTAAAATCAATTTCATGCTGTCCGGGAGCTACTTCATGATGGGCCGCTTCGATCTCAAAGCCCAGGCTCTGCAGGATTTCCACCATGTCCCGGCGCGCCTCTTCCCCTTTATCCACCGGGGGGAGATCGAAGTAGCTGGCCTTGTCGTGAGTGACAGTAGTAGGCATGCCGTTTTCGTCAACATGAAACAGGAAAAATTCCGGTTCAGGGCCCACCTGCATGGAAAATCCCATATCGGCTGCTTCCCGTAGCACCCTTTTCAAAGCGTAGCGCGGGCATCCGACAAATGGCTCCCCGTTTGGCTCATATATATCGCATATGATTCTAGCGGTCTTGGCCGTGGATACCGGGCTGTTCCAGGGCAGAACCATAAAAGTGTTCAGGTCGGGACGCAGATACATGTCGGATTCTTCAATGCGCACGAACCCTTCAATTGAGGAACCGTCAAACATCAGCTCTCCATCCAGGGCTTTTTGCAGCTGGTCATCGGTGATGGAGATAGCTTTCAGTACTCCAAGGATATCTGTAAACTGAAGTCTTATAAATTTTACATTCTGTTCTTTGATTACTTTCCAAATATATTCGGCGTCCATCTTTGCACCCCCGTTAAAATTGGGATTTTAACCCTGATTAGATTACCACAACAATTGGATCCAAGCAAATTGTATACGAGTATACTGCCAACCCTAATTCTAAATATTATCGTCGGTTAAATTTCCGTATTACTGCGTTGTCGTCAATCGCAATACGTCCAGTATTACTCATTCCTCCGCCTTGTCCTACGAAAATTTTCCTCGCCGAATAATACATAGAATTAGGGTTGACAGTATACTAGAATACTCGGTACAGAAAAGTACCAACCATAATTAATGCTATAATGAGGTGGATCAGCATCCCGGAAAAGAGTCCCAGAACTGCTCCAACACCAGCCAGCAAGGCTTTTTTGGCATCTTTATTGGCTATAAACTCGCCGATAAAGGCGCCTATCCAGGGCCCCAAAACCATTCCCGCGGGAGGCAGGACAAAAAGCCCCACCAGAAGCCCCAGTAAAGCCCCCCAGGTCCCGGCTTTACCGGCACCGGTATATTTGGCCCCCCAGACCGTGGACAGGTATGATAGGGTCATAGCCAGCACCGTAAGGGCACCCATTACCACCAGGTACTTGCCGGTGATCACCTGAAACCCTTCATACCAGCCATAGGCGGCAATGGCAATGAATATGAGTCCCGACCCGGGCAAAACCGGAAATATTATCCCCGCAATCCCGACCAGCATCAAAATAATAACTATTATCAAGACCAGGGTATTGGTTGTGATCATCAATAAACTCCCCTATCGCGTTTTACTATATTATAAACTCGCGAACCAATTGTTCAATTACATAGCGGCAATGCTGGTAGCTCAAGCCGCCCTGGAGAAAGGCGCAGTACGGTTCGCGCAGAGGCGCGTCACAGGATAATTCAATTGACGAACCCTGTATGAAAGTACCGGCTGCCATTACCACTTCATCGGAATACCCGGGAAGGGGCGCGTACTCCAAAGTTACATCGCTGTCTACCGGTGAGTAGCGCTGGACGATTTGGCAGAAGCGCTGAATCTGGGCGGCATCTTTGAGTCTGACTGCCTGAACAATATCACTTCTGATTTCATCCCATCCCGGAGATACGGTAAAACCGTTTTCTGCAAAAACAAAGGCCAACAGCATAGCTCCTTTTAAGGCCTGCAATACAACATGGGGAGCCTGAAACAGGCCCATGAACAAATAGCGTTTGTCAAAAGGAATAGAGCCCAGTTCTTTTCCCAGACCGGGTGCGGTTATGTGCCAGGCGATCTCTTCCACCAGCCCGGCCGAGCCGCATATGTATCCACCATTGACAGCCAGCCCGCCGCCGGGGTTTTTTATAAGGGAGCCGGCGGTGAGATCAGCTCCCAGACTGGAAGGTTCATAACCGGCTACGAACTCGCCATAGCAATTGTCGACCAGAACTACGGTAGCGGGATTTTGATTTTTGACCGCGTCGATGATTTTTTTAATATCTTCAAGGGGAATTGCCGGCCGAAGCTGGTAGCCTCGAGAACGCTGCACCAGCACCATGCGAGTTTTTGCTCCTACTGCCCGGGCTACACCATCAATATCGACTTTGTCCCGGTCAGTCAAAGCAATGCTGGCATAGCGGATTCCCCGGGCAACCAGAGATTTATGGCTTTTTCCCTTAATTACGTTAGCCAGCGTGTCATAGGGATCAGCGGCAGCAGACAGCAGTTCGTCGCCGGGCTGCAAGAGGGCGGACATACAGCTGGCAATGGCGTGGGTTCCCGAAACCAACTGCGGCCTGACCAGGGCATCCGGGGATGCAAAGATCCTTGCGTACAGGTTTTCCAACGCCTCCCGTCCCGCATCCGAGTACCCGTAGCCGGACGAGGGGTGGAAGTGAAATTCGCCCACCCGCATTTCGCGGAAGGCTTCCAACACCCTGGCCTGGTTGACGTAAGCTGTCTCTTCGGCTTCCTGGAAGCGATAGGCCAGGTTCCTCTCGGCATTTCGTATGATCTGTGCAGCGTTCATTGCATCACCAATCCCAGCATTAAATTAAGCGATAATCCCAACGTCCGTTTTGACAGGGGTTTAGAACTGGCAATATTATATCTTTTTCTAACGGGGTCAACAAGAAAAGTATCGGCAATGGAGGTGATTAAAATACTAAACCAATCAGGGAACACCGGGAGGCCGGTGTCCACCAAACACATGAAAGATGCTGGTGCCGGAAAGCATTTTCCCGGAGTGAGGGGTATTGGCGGGAATGAAAAATTCATCTCCGGTATTAAGGAGGATTTCTTTACCGTCTATATTTATGATGTACCGTCCCTTTAAGACGGCAAAATATTCATCGAAATCATGGCTGTGTTCTTCCGATATTATGTCCTTTAGACAGATCCAGTGAGCGAGCTGGTTTCCCTCGCAGCTGTTGAAAATATGGCCGACAATATCTTCATTTTTCAGGGTTGAATCGGAATATTCTTCGACTTCGATTACGTTTAGGACTGGCTGTGATACTGAATCCATGCAATACCCCTTAGTAGTGGCGTCCTGCCTGAATATAAGCTCTTAGTAGACTGTTAACCCTAATGCACAGTATTAGGGTTAACAGTCTACTAAGCCTTTGCCGTTTCGGCCATGGCGGGAGATTCATCCTGGAAAACCAGGTTTTTGAGCCTGGAACGCAGCAAGTCGAGTTCCTGGTTGTTTAACCTGCGAACGATATTCAACTCATGGTTTTTGTTCAGGTCCAACTCCAGGGCCTGGTTTAGCAGATTCCCCTTTGAGTCGCTTATTATATGTACTATTGGATGGGTAGAATTGGTTTTGGTTACTGAAGTAACCAGGGCCAGATTCCCCGAATCCAGCAAAAGAATACTGCCCAGCGGGTAAATCGCCACATTACTGGTGAAAGCCTCTAAAATAATAGGATCGAAATAGGCATTGGAAAGCTTCCCCATAATAGTTACCGCTTCCGTACTTGTATAACCGTTTCGGTAAGGACGATCGGATATTAACGCGGCAAAGGTATCAGCAACCGCCACTATTCGTGTATACTCTAGAATCTGCCGGCCATCCAACTGGCGAGGATATCCACTGCCATCTACTCTTTCATGATGCTGGTAGGCAATGTGGGCCGTAGTTACGGACACCTCCCGGTAAGTTTTGAGTATGTTGAAACCGATCTCGCAGTGGTTCCTGATGACGCCTATTTCCGCCTGGCTTAAGGGCGACTTCTTTTTTCCTATACGCGGATCAAGCATAATCATGCCAATATCGTGAAGCAGCGCACCCAATCCCAGGTCCATCAGTTTGCTTTCCGGATAGCCCATAGTCAACCCGGTCATTATCGAGAAGATCGCCACATTGATGGAATGGAAATATAGATAATCATCATAGCTGCGGATGTCTTCCAACTGAATAAGCAGGTGCCGGTTGCTCAAGATGTCTTCTACCAGGAGTGACACACTGCGCTTCAAGCTGGCCATATCCAAAAGATTCCGCCGGTCGATATCCTTGATTGATTCCTCCAGGGTGTGCGAAACCGCGGCCAGGGCCTGATCGGAGACTATTTCCGGAATATCTATGTCGCTCAGACCGTCCTTGATATACACCGAGCGAATGCCAAGCTTGTCCAGCCGTTCAATATAGGATGGAGTAAGCCTGGTGTTCTCATTGAGCAAGGCCCGGCCATCCAACCCAACAACCGTTCTGGCTATTACCATTCCGGATTCAAGGTCTTCCCAGTAAACCCTCTTCACGGAAGTCCCCCTTAAAAGTTTGGTTTGTCATAACAAACCCAGTAGGTTTGCTCCGGTAATTTATCAGGCGTTTGGACTATTATTTATTTGCACCGTTCCCCTTCCAGGGAGCCGGTAAAAATCACATGGATACCAAACAACGGTACTATGAACCAGGCCAAAAGGTCACGGACCAATATTTGACGACTATATGTCAAGCTTACATGTAAGATTAGATTAACTCATTACCAGAAAACTGGCATCCAACGAAGGTCCCTTTTTGGGTAGGCGAATAGCACCATTATCTAAACAACTTGGTTAAAGTGACAGAAAATCACACCCTTTTTCATGACCGCCGGCACTTCTTTAAACACAGGGCGTAATTTTACATTTGTATATTGTCAGGGTCGGGAAGATCGTTTTCCTGAATAGTAACCAGTTCCTTGCGCATCAGACCTTCTCGATCAACCAGCCGCAGGGCCTGGAGGCGTATCGATTTTTCGACCAGGTTGCGTACAAACCTGGCGTTGCCGCTGTAGGGATGCTTATTGCGGCAAAATTCCATAAGCACCTGCTGCAGCCTCCAGCGGCTGCGCCCGGTAAGTTCATAATCCCGGTCCTGGTAAAGCTGCAAGGCTATTTGGAAAAGTTCTTCGCAGCTGTAATCATCAAAGGTGATTTTGATGGGAAAACGTGATCGTAAACCGGGATTGGAGCGCAGGAAACGGTCCATTTCAACAGAATATCCAGCCAGCACCACAATCAGGTTGTCGCGATGGTCTTCCATGGCTTTGACCATGGTGGCAATTGCTTCCTGGCCAAAATCCTTCTCCCCTCCCTGAGATAGGGTGTAGGCTTCATCCACGAACATGATTCCGCCCAGGGATTTTTTAATCATCTCCCTGGTCTTTTGTGCGGTATGGCCGATGTATTCACCTACCAGATCGGCCCGTTCAACCTCCACCAGATGGCCCCGGGCTAAAAGGCCGATGTCAAAAAATATTTTGGCCAGAATGCGGGCCACGGTTGTCTTTCCGGTGCCCGGGTTGCCTTTAAAAACCATGTGCAGTGCATTGGGAACCGTTTTCAAACGCATCTGGGTGCGCTGGCCCTGGATCAGAGAAAAGGCAGTCATTTCAGCTATGGTTCGTTTAACTTCACGCAGGCCTACTAGATTCTCCAGGTCCTTAAAAGATTCGGTGCGGGGCACCACCCCGGAAGCAACGGGGAGAGAATTGGGCTGGGCCTCCGGGCGGGGAAATCGCATTGATATCTCCATAGTCACCACTCCAAGTTAATGTGT